>DASQCY010000520.1:0-16233 GCA_035634495.1 Allostellaceae bacterium | reverse complement strand
ATGGATGAGGGGCTGCGCTTTGCGATCCGCGAGGGCGGCCGCACCGTCGGCGCCGGCGTCGTCGCAAAAATCATCAAATAGGGGAAGCGGGCCGCGCGCCCGCTTGGAAACCGGAAGACGTTCATGGCCATTGACAGTCAGAATATCCGCATTCGCCTACGTGCCTACGATCACCGGGTGCTCGATCAGTCGACTAGCGAGATCGTCAACACGGCGAAGCGCACCGGTGCGCGAGTACGTGGCCCAATCCCACTGCCGACCAAGATCGAGAAATTCACGGTGCTCCGTTCGCCGCACATTGACAAAAAATCTCGCGAGCAATTCGAGATCCGTACTCATAAGCGCGTGCTCGATATCGTCGACCCGACCCCGCAAACGGTCGACGCATTGATGAAACTCGACCTCGCTGCCGGTGTCGATGTTGAGATTAAGCTCTGAGGTTGGCACGATGCGCACTGGCCTCTTGGCGCAAAAAATTGGCATGACTCGGATCTTCGCCGCAGAGGGAGATCATGTGCCCGTGACGGTCCTCAAGATCGACAAATGCCAGGTGGTCGCCGTGCGCACCCGAGAAAAAGACGGTTATACGGCACTGCAACTCGGCGTCGGCGTGGCAAAGGTTAAGAGGGTGACAAAGCCGCAGCGCGGCCATTTCGCCAAGGCGAAGGTCGAGCCGAAGGCGCGTCTCGCCGAGTTTCGCGTCTCCGAGGATGCCGTGCTGGCGGTCGGCTCGGAAATCACTGCCGCGCATTTTCTCCCCGGTCAATATGTCGACGTCGCCGGTGTCGGCATCGGCAAAGGTTTTGCCGGCGCGATGAAGCGGCATAATTTCGGTGGGTTGGGCGCCAGTCACGGCGTGTCGGTCTCACATCGCAGCCATGGTTCGACCGGCCAACGTCAATCGCCAGGCAAGACCTTCAAGAACAAGAAGATGGCGGGACATCTCGGCGCTGCCCGGGTGACGACGCAGAGCCTCGAGGTGATATCGGCCGATGCGGGGCGCGGTATCCTGATGATCAAGGGTTCGGTGCCTGGCAGTCCCGGCGGCTATGTGCTTGTCAAGGATGCCGCCAAGCGTAAGGCGCCGGACGGGTTGCCGTTCCCGGCCGCCTTGCGGGGTACCCCGTTGCCGCCCGAGAGTCCGGCGGGCGAGGCTTCGCCGTGAAGCTCACCGTCCGAAATCTCGACAACGAGGAGATCGGCGAACTCGAACTCGCCGACGAGGTCTTCGGGCTTCCGATCCGCCGCGACATCCTCGCCCGCGTCGTCAATTGGCAGCTGGCAAAACGCCGTACCGGTACCCACAAAACGAAGGGGATCAGCGAAATCCGGGGAACCACTAAGAAGCCTTACAAGCAGAAGGGCACCGGCCGCGCTCGCCAGGGCAGCTTGCGATCGCCGCAGTTCCGCGGGGGCGCGCGTATTTTCGGGCCGGTGGTTCGCTCTCACGCGTTCGACCTGCAGAAGAAGGTGCGTCGGCTCGGCCTCAAGATTGCGCTGTCGGCCAAGCAAGACGAGGGCAAGCTCGTGTTGATCGACGCGGCTCATGTCGGCGAAGCCAAAACCAAGGCGTTGCGTGCGCGGCTTGCGGTGCTCGGTTGGGATTCGGTGTTGATCATCGACGGATCGGTCGTCGAGGAGAATTTCGTGCGGGCGACGCGCAATCTGCCGCGCGTTGATGTGATGCCGCAGCAAGGTGCGAATGTTTATGACATCTTGCGCCGCGATACGCTGGTTCTGACGCGCGAGGCAGTGCGGCAACTCGAGGCTCGCCTCAAATGAGCCGGTTTCGCGTGATCCCGGGCGTCGCGACGACGCTGACTCAGCAGCAGATGTTTGACATCGTCCGTTCCCCGGTGATCACTGAAAAGGCGACGAACGTCTCTGAGCACAACCAGGTGATCTTTCGTGTGCCGCTGACTGCCACAAAGCGTCAGGTCAAGGCGGCGGTCGAAGGGCTGTTCAAGGTCAAGGTAACCGCGGTCAACACGATCCGGGTCCAGGGCAAGCTTAAGCGTTTTCGCGGTCGTGTCGGGCAGCGTCCCGACTATAAGAAGGCAGTCGTCACGCTCGGCGAAGGTCAACGGGTCGACGTCACGACGGGAATCTGATGCAATGGCATTGAAGACCTTCAACCCGACGACGCCGTCGCAACGGCAGCTCATTATCGTCGACCGTAGCGGGCTGTGGAAGGGCAAGCCGGTCAAGGCGTTGACCGTAGGCCTGCGCGGCAAGGGCGGCCGCAACAATACGGGTCGGATCACTATGCGTTGGCGCGGCGGGGGTAACAAGAAGCGCTATCGGATAGTCGACTTCAAGCGCGCAAAGCTCGATATACCCGCCACTGTCGAGCGCCTCGAATACGATCCCAATCGGACCGCTTTCATCGCTCTAATCCGTTATCAGGACGGCGAACTCGCCTACATTCTGGCGCCGGCGCGGCTCAGGCCGGGAGACACGGTCATCTCGGGCGAGAGGGTCGATGTCAAGCCCGGGAACACTATGCCCATGCGCAGCATGCCGGTTGGAACGATCATCCACAATGTCGAGATGAAGGCTGGCAAAGGCGGCCAAATCGCTCGCGCGGCGGGAACCTATGCCCAGCTCGTCGGCCGCGATCAAGGCTATGCACTCCTACGACTGTCCTCTGGCGAACTGCGCATGGTGCGGGCCGAGTGCCGGGCGACGATCGGCGCCGTCTCGAATCCGGATCAGCAGAACATCGTCATCGCTAAGGCTGGGCGCAACCGATGGTTGGGTCACCGCCCTTCGGTGCGCGGCGTGGCCATGAATCCCATCGACCATCCGCATGGTGGCGGCGAAGGTCGCACTTCGGGCGGCCGCCATCCGGTCACGCCGTGGGGTAAGCCGACCAAGGGCAAGAAGACCCGGCACAATAAGGCGACGGATCGACTGATCGTCCGGCGTCGGCACACGCGCTAGCGTTCGAGTAACGGAGAGCACGCTTGGCACGCTCAGTTTGGAAGGGGCCGTTTGTCGACGGCTATCTTCTCAAGAAGGCGGAGGAAGCGCGCAGGTCCGGACGCAACCAGGTGATTAGGACTTGGTCACGCCGGTCGACGATCTTTCCGCAATTCGTCGGGCTCACATTTGGCGTCTATAACGGCCACAAGTTCATCCCGGTGCTGGTCACGGAGAACATGATCGGTCACAAGCTCGGCGAGTTCGCGCCAACCCGAACCTTTTACGGCCACGCTGGCGACAGGCGAGCGAGGAGGGGCTGAAATGGGCAAGCGAGTGGCGCCCCGCCGCCTTGATGAAACCGAGGCACAAGCTTGTCTTCGCGGGCTGCGCACCAGCCCGCGCAAGCTCAACCTCGTCGCCGAGACGATCCGCGGCAAGGCTGCCGCCTCCGCGCTGGCAGAGCTCACCTTTTCCCATCGCCGCATCGCCCGCGACGTCAAGAAGGTATTGCAGGCAGCGATCGCCAATGCCGAAAACAACCACCAGCTCGATGTCGATCGCCTCTACATCAAGGAGGCTACCGTCGGTCGTGCTTTTGTGCTGAAGCGGTTTCACACCCGCGGCCGGGGCCGATCGGCACGGGTCGAAAAGCATTTCGCTCACCTCACGGTCGTCGTCCGCGAGGGCGCAGAGGAGCGTGACTAATGGGTCAAAAGGTCAATCCGATCGGGCTTCGGCTAGGCATCAATCGCACCTGGGATTCGCGCTGGTTCGCGCGCAAAGAGTACGGCAACCTGCTGCTAGATGATCTGGGCCTGCGCAAGTTTTTGCATCAGCGGTTGGGTCAGGCGGGCGTGTCTCGCGTCATCATCGAGCGCGCCGCCAAGAAGACGCGAATTACACTCCATTCGGCGCGACCGGGTGTCGTGATCGGTAAAAAGGGAGCCGATATCGAGAGGCTGCGCACCGATATCGCCAAGCTTACGAACAGCGAGGTCAGCCTCAACATCGTCGAGATCCGAAAGCCCGAGATCGAGGCCAAGCTGATCGCCGACAGCATTGCGCAGCAACTCGAGCGGCGCGTCGCCTTTCGCCGGGCGATGAAGCGCGCGGTGCAGTCGGCGATGCGGCTCGGCGCACAGGGGATCCGGATCAATTGCTCCGGTAGATTGGGCGGAGCCGAGATCGCGCGCATGGAATGGTATCGAGAAGGCCGCGTACCTCTGCATACGCTGCGCGCCGATGTCGATTTCGCCTACGGCACCGCCAAGACGACTTACGGTGTGTGTGGCGTCAAGGTTTGGGTTTTCAAGGGCGAGATCCTTGCTCACGATCCAATGGCTCAGGAAAGGCGGATGAGTGAGGGACAGCCGGCGAGCCACGAGCGCGGCCGGCGCGAAGTGGCGGATTAATCCAGCATGCTGAGTCCAAAACGGAGCAAATATCGCAAGGCCCACAAGGGTCGCGTTCATGGTCTTGCTAAAGGTGGGACGACCCTGAACTTCGGTGCTTTTGGGCTCAAAGCGGCCGATCCTGGTCGGGTTACGGCGCGCCAGATCGAGGCAGCGCGGCGCGCGATCACGCGCCATATACGCCGCGCCGGCCGGGTTTGGATCCGCATCTTCCCAGATGTGCCGGTGTCGCAGAAGCCGGCCGAAGTTCGCATGGGCAGCGGTAAGGGTTCGCCCGAGTTCTGGGTAAGCCGGATCAAACCCGGCCGCATCATGTTCGAACTCGACGGAGTTTCTCTCACGATCGCGCGGGAGGCGTTTGCCCTCGCCGCCGCCAAGCTGCCGGTCGGTACCCGCTTGGTGGTACGCCAGGGCGAGGAAATCGTTTGATGAAGGCGCCAGATGTGCGTGTCAGAACCGATGATGAGCTGACCGAGCAGCTCGATACCCTCGGCAGAGAGAGCTTCAACCTGCGCTTCCAGCGTGCAAACGGCCAGCTTGAGAATACCAGTCGAGTGCGGCAGGTACGCCGCGACATCGCCCGCATAAAGACAGTGCTGGGCGAGCGACGCCGCCGGGTGTTCTAGAGGAAGATCGGATGTCGAAGCGTGTCCTACAAGGGATCGTGGTCAGCGACGCCTGCGATAAGACGGTGATCGTGCGGGTCGAACGGCGGGTAATGCACCCGGTGTACAAGAAGTTCATCACGCATTCGAAGAAATATGCTGCGCACGACGAGCACAACAGGTTCCACGCCGGCGATGCCGTTCAAATCGAGGAAAGCCGGCCGATTTCAAAATGCAAGCACTGGGTGGTGCTGGGTGGTCCCGAGGGTTCCGCCGCCGCGGGCCGCCGTGCTGCTGACACGGCCGCAGCGGCGGGCGCCGGTCGAAAGTCCGGCGGACTGAGCGGTTGAATCGGTCGAAAACAAGGGGGGACGCCCCATGATTCAAATGCAGACAAACCTCGACATCGCCGACAACTCTGGCGCACGCCGAGTCCAGTGCATCAAAGTATTGGGCGGATCCAAGCGCAAGACCGCATCGGTTGGCGACGTCATCATCGTTTCGGTTAAGGAGGCGATCCCGCGTGGCCGCGTTAAGAAGGGCGATGTGCATCGTGCGGTCATCGTGCGCACGGCGAAGGAGATCCGCCGCACCGATGGCAGCGCGATCCGCTTCGACCGCAATGCCGCTGTGCTGGTCACCCATCAAGGCGAGCCGATCGGCACGCGCATTTTCGGTCCTGTCACCCGCGAGTTGCGGGCGCGTAGGTTCATGAGGATCGTGTCGCTGGCCCCTGAGGTCCTGTGAGTCCAGAGCCCAAGCTATGGCAAAGTTGAAGATCAAAAAGGGCGACAACGTGGTCGTCATCACCGGACGCGACAAGGGTAAATCGGGCGAAGTCCTGCGCGTGTTTCCCGCCGACGCACGGGTTATCGTGCAGGGGGTTAACGTGGCCAAGCGCCATACTCGGCCGCGCATGGGCGATCCCGGGGGGATCGTCGAGAAGGAGCTCACCACCCATATATCCAACGTTGCGCATATCGATCCGCGTTCGAGCAAACCAACTCGGGTCGGCTACAAGCGTCTCGACGATGGCCGCAAGGTCCGTTTCGCCCGCCGGTCGGGCGAAGTCATCGACAGGTGAGCCAATGGCCGCTACCCGCTTGCAGGAGCTTTACGAGACAACCATCCGACCGGCGCTGATGCAGGAATTTGGCTACAAGAACCCCATGCAAGTGCCACGCCTGGAAAAGATCGTGGTCAACGTGGGTGTCGGTGAGGCCGTGCAAGACAGCAAGAAAGCCGACGCCGCGGCCAGCGACCTGACCGCGATCACCGGCCAGCATCCAGTCATAACCAAAGCCAAGCGATCGATCGCGACCTTCAAGCTGCGGAAGGACATGTCGATCGGCTGCAAAGTAACGCTGCGCGGGCAGCGTATGTTCGAGTTTCTCGACCGTTTGATCACAGTGGCGCTGCCTCGAGTGCGGGACTTCCGCGGCATTCCGGGCAAGAGTTTCGATGGCCTTGGCAATTTTGCGCTCGGCCTCAAGGAGCAGATCGTCTTCCCGGAGATCGACTACGACCGCGTCGATGCGGTGCGCGGGATGAACGTCGTCGTGGTCACAACAGCAAGGACTGATGCGGAGGCGAAGGCGTTGCTCAAGGGTTTCGACATGCCGTTTGCCAATTGATCGGTGGGAGTTCGGCCAAAATGGCGAAAAGGAGCGCGATCGAGAAAAACGCCAGGCGCGGCAAGCTCGCCAAGCGCATCGCAGGAAAACGCACGCGGCTGAAGGCAATCGCGATTGACCGCGACACGCCGCCCGAAGAGCGGTTTGCGGCGCAGCTGAAGCTCGCGGAGCTACCGCGCAACAGCTCCGAAACGCGGGTTCGCAATCGTTGCTCTGTCACCGGTCGCCCGCGTGGGTATTATCGGAAATTCAAGCTATCGCGCATCGCGTTGCGCGAACTCGCCTCCTCCGGGCAAATTCCAGGCATGATTAAATCGAGCTGGTAGGGGATCCGATGACGATGAGCGATCCTCTGGGAGATATGCTAACGCGGATTCGCAACGGGCAGAGGGCACGCCAAGCCGTCATCGCCTCGCCCGCCTCGAAGTTCCGGGCTAACGTGCTCGAGGTGTTGAAGCGGGAAGGGTACATCCGTGGTTTTACTCACGAGCATGTCCGTCCCGGGGTCGCCGAACTCAGGATCGAGCTCAAATATATCGACGGCGAGCCGGTCATTCGCGAGATTGCGCGGGTGTCGAAGCCAGGCCGGCGCATCTATTCGCCGATTGCCGACCTGCCGCGGATCTATAACGGGCTCGGGATCGCCATACTTTCAACCCCGAGGGGAGTCATGTCGGACAACGAGGCCCGCGCTGCAAAGATCGGCGGCGAGGTGCTCTGCCGCGTCTTCTGAGGTGTCGCGATGTCGCGCATTGGCAAACATCCGGTACGCATCCCGAGCGGTGTCGAGGTCTTGCTTTCTGGTCAAACGCTGACCGCCAAGGGAAGACTCGGCACGTTGAACCTTGTCGTCAGCAACGAGGTCGACGCCTCGATTGCCGATGGCGCGGTAACGATCGCGCCGAAGAGCGACGCCAAGCAGTCCCGCGCGATGTGGGGAACGACCCGAGCCCTCGTCAACAACATGGTCACCGGGGTGTCAACGGGGTTTTCAGTCAATCTGGAGATCACAGGGGTTGGCTATCGCGCGCAGGTTCAGGGCAATACTCTCAATCTCCAGCTTGGCTATAGTCACGACATCCCGTTTCCGATCCCCGGCGACGTCAGGATCACTTGCGAGAGGCCGACGGTTATCTCCGTGAGCGGAGCCGATCGGCAGCGCGTGGGTCAGATCGCGGCCGACATCCGTGCTTATCGGCCACCCGAACCCTACAAAGGCAAAGGTATCAGATACGCAACCGAGAACGTTCGCCGGAAGGAAGGCAAAAAGAAGTAGCGCTTTATGTCTGAAAAATCCAAAGCTCTCTTCCTGCGCCGTCGTCAACGCGTCCGCAACAATTTGCGTCGGGCGGCAAACAATCGACCGCGTCTTTCGGTGTTCCGCTCGTCGAAGCACATCTACGTACAGATCATCGATGACGCCGCCGGACGCACGCTCGCGGCGGCTTCGAGCCTCGACAACAGCCTCAGGGCGAGCCTCAAGAATGGCGCCGACGTAGCGGCGGCGAACGCCGTTGGCAAGCTCATTGCCACGCGGGCCAAGGCAGCGGGGATCGAGCGGGTCGTCTTCGATCGGGGCGCTTATCTGTTTCATGGCCGGGTCAAAGCCCTGGCCGATGCCGCCCGTGAGGGCGGTCTCGATTTCTGAAAGGTTCAGCATGGCACGCTCGATGGCTCGCACACCGGGGGAACGACGCGGGCGCAGCGACAGCGATCGACAATCGCGCGACCGCGAAGACAGCGAGTTCACTGAAAAGCTCGTCAACATCAACCGTGTCGCCAAAGTAGTGAAGGGCGGCCGCCGGTTCGGTTTTGCAGCTCTCGTGGTCGTCGGCGACAAAAAGGGCCGGGTTGGCTTTGGCGCCGGCAAGGCGCGCGAGGTGCCCGAAGCCATCCGCAAGGCGACCGAGCAGGCGCGGCGCAGTATGATCCGCGTGCCGTTGCGTGAAGGTCGGACATTGCACCACGACATTGTGAGTGGTTACGGCGCAGGCCGGGTAATCGTGCGCGCCGCCAAGCCGGGCACGGGGATCATCGCCGGCGGCCCGATGCGCGCGATCTTCGAAGCGCTAGGGGTGCATGACATCGTCGCCAAATCAATCGGAAGCCCGAACCCGCACAACATGATCAAGGCGACCTTCGTCGCACTCGGGCGGGCGACCAGCCCACGAGCGGTGGCGGCACGCCGCGGTAAGAAGGTCGGCGAAATCCTCGGGCGCAGTGACGTCGAAACCCGCGAGAATGCGTGATGGACCGCGAGAAGTTGGTTACCGTCATGCAAACCGCGAGCCCGATCGGTCGCAAGCCAGACCAGCGGGCGACGCTGAAGGGGCTTGGGCTCAACAAGCTGCGTCGGCGGCGAGTGCTAGAGGACACACCTGCGGTTCGCGGCATGATCGACAAAGTCAAGCATCTCGTGCACGTCCTGGACGCGGGGTGAGGGTGGCGTGCATACCGGAGACTGGTGGGTAATTGGCGCAATGAAGCTCAACGAGATCGGGGACAATTTCGGGGCGCACTACCGGGCGAAACGGGTCGGGCGTGGCATCGGCTCGGGCAAAGGCAAGACCGCGGCGCGCGGTGGCAAAGGTCAAACCGCACGGAGCGGGGTCTCGCTCAACGGTTTCGAAGGCGGTCAGACCCCGCTCCACCGCCGCCTGCCGAAGCGCGGTTTCAACAATAGCGTTTTTCGCAATGACTTCAAGGCGGTCAATCTCGGTCGGCTCCAGAGGGCCCTCGATGATGGTAAGTTGAAGCCCGAAGGTACGCTCGACGGGGCGGCACTCGTGGCTTCTGGGATGCTGCGGCGGCTCGGCGACGGCGTCCGCCTGCTGGCCAAGGGCGAGATCCGCACGGCAATCACAATCGAGGTCACCGGTGCTTCAAAGGCGGCGATCAGTGCAGTCGAGAACGCTGGGGGCAAGGTCATCCTTCGCGCAAATCGCGTGAAAAAGCAGAAAACTGAGGCGGCCGCGCCGGTCTGAGGATCACGCGCCAGGCCGCCGCTGCGGCCGGCTTTGGTATGGGATGGGTCAAATGGCGTCAGCCGCCGAACAGCTCGCAGCCAGCATCAACCTCTCGGCCTTCGCCAAGGCGTCCGAACTCAAGAGCCGGATCTGGTTTACCCTGAGCGCCTTGGTGATCTACCGGCTCGGGACCTACATCCCGATCCCCGGCATCGATCCGGCGATCCTCCAGGACGTCTTTTCGCGCAATGCCGGCGGCATCCTCGGCATGTTCGACATGTTCTCGGGCGGAGCGCTCGGGCGCATGACGATCTTTGCACTGAACATCATGCCGTACATCTCGGCTTCGATCATCATCCAGCTCTTGACCGCAGTCTCTCCGACCCTCGAAGCGCTGAAGAAAGAGGGCGAGAGCGGTCGCAAGAAGCTGAACCAGTATACTCGTTTCGGCACTGTCCTGTTGGCGGCAGTCCAATCCTACGGGATCGCAGTTGGACTCGAAGGCATGCGCGGCGGTGCTCAGTCCGCGGTTCTTGAGCCCGGGCTGTTCTTCCGATTGGTTACGATGGTGACCCTGACGAGCGGCACGGTGTTCCTGATGTGGCTCGGCGAGCAGATCACCGCCCGCGGGATTGGCAACGGGATCTCGCTGATCATCATGTCTGGGATCGTTGCGAACCTGCCGCACGCCCTGGCCTCCACCCTCGAACTTGGCCGCACCGGCGCGATTTCGACTGTTTTCATCATCATCTTTCTAGCGATATCGGTAGGGGTGGTCGGCTTCATCGTGTTTATGGAGCGCGCGCAGCGCCGAATTCTCGTTCAGTATCCGAAACGCCAAGTGGGCAACAAGATGTTCGGCGGCGAGGCCTCGCATCTGCCGCTGAAGATCAATACTTCGGGTGTTATTCCGCCGATCTTCGCCTCCTCGCTGTTGCTGCTGCCAGCAACCGTCGCGAATTTCGAGGCGAACGGGCAGAGCTTCGGCTGGCTCGGTGAGATTACGACCTATCTCGCGCATGGCCGACCACTCTACATAGCGCTTTACGTCGCTTTAATCTGTTTTTTCTGTTTTTTCTACACCGCGATTGTTTTTAATCCCACCGAAACCGCGGATAACTTACGCAAGTATGGCGGATTCATTCCTGGCATCAGGCCCGGAAAAAACACGGCCGACTACCTGGATTACGTGTTGACGCGACTTACCGTGGTCGGCGCAGCCTATCTCTCGGCCGTCTGCATCCTTCCGGAAATATTGATTTCAGAATATTCAGTTCCGTTCTACTTCGGAGGAACCAGCCTTCTGATCGTCGTCAGCGTCACGATGGACACTGTCGCGCAGATTCACTCACATCTTTTGGCACACCAATACGAGGGTCTGATCAAGAAGGCAAAGCTTCGGGGACGCCGCGGATGAACGTTGTCCTGCTCGGGCCGCCAGGTTCGGGGAAGGGGACCCAGGCAAAGCGAATCGAGCAGATCCACGGCATCACTCAGTTGGCCACCGGAGATATGCTCCGGGCCGCCGCCTTCTCCGGGAACGAACTCGGGCACCGCGTGAAGATCATCATGGATTCCGGGCAGCTCGTCCCCGACGGCATCATCATCGATATGATTGCCGACCGCATCCGCCAGCCGGATTGCCGAAACGGCTTTATTCTCGACGGCTTTCCGCGCACGCTGACGCAGGCCCAGGCACTGGACGAGATGCTGGCGCGGTGCGATCTCCGACTCGACCATGTCGTCGAGTTCGAGGTCGATGAGGCCGTTCTGGTCGAGCGGCTCGCCGGACGTTTTAGCTGTCAGCAATGTGGCGCCAGCTATCACGAGCGCGACAACCGACCCAAGGTCGCGGGGGTCTGCGATGTGTGCGGCGCTTGCGAATTCGTCTGCCGAGCGGACGACAGGCCCGAGACGGTCAGGGCGCGGCTCGATGTCTATCATCGCCAGACGGCGCCTATTCTGCCGTATTATCGGGAGCGTGGCATTTTGCGCCCCGTCGACGGAATGGCCGATATCGATTCGGTTACGCGCGAGATCGAAAAGATCCTCGCGTCAGTCGTTTCCTGTCGCCGTGAGGCTTGAGGATAGCCCTGAGCGCCCGGATCTAAAATCCTGCGTCCGGGAACACGCCGGAACGGGGAGTAGTCATGATCGAACCCTATACCGCCGTCGGACTGATCCCGAGCTTCTGGGGTATTCGCCGCCGCGATGACATCGCAAAAAACCTGGAGCATCTGGAAAGCCTGACCAAGGCTGCGTTTTGGTTGTCGAACCTCGACATTCCGGTTCGCCTCGTCGCTATTCCCGAAGGTGCGCTGCAGGGCTTCAACGATGAGGTCCTCGACGTCGATCACGCCGAGTTCGCGCGAACCTGCGCTATTGACATTCCCGGCCCCGAAACTGACCGGCTCGGGCGGCTTGCCCGTAGCTGGGGCACCTACATCATGGCGCAGGCCAAGGCGCGTCACGAGGACTGGCCGGATCGCTTTTTCAATGTCGGCTTCGTCGTCGATCCGGATGGCGTCGTCATCTTGAAGCACTACAAGATTGTAGCCTTGCTGCCCTGCGAGCGCTCAGTTTCGCCGCACGATCTGTTCGACTGGTGGGTGGCGAAATACGGCCGGAACTTGCAGGCCTTTTGGCCTGTCGCCGACACCGCCATCGGGCGCTTGGGGATCATGATGGCGATGGAGGGCAACTACCCCGAGAACGGCCGCGGTCTCGCGCTGAACGGCGCGGAAGTGGTCTATCGCGCCTCGCTCCCCACGCCGTTCACCGAGAACGACTTCTTCGAAATCTCGAACCGGGCGCGGGCGCTCGAAAACAACATGTATGTTGTGGCGCCCAATATCGGCGGCTACCATCTTTACCCGGACAGCGAGCTGCCAATCGATGCCGGGGGCGGGCAGTCGATGATCGTCGACTATCGTGGCGCCATTGTCGGCAAACAGCGCGATACGAACGGCTCGACGTTTGTCGCCGGCGTAATCAATATCGAGGCGTTGCGGCACCACCGGCAGAACGCCCAGGTGACAAACTGGCCCAAGGACATCCGCGCCGAGTTGGCACAGATCATCTATGAGCAGCCGATTTATCCCAAGAACCTCTATGTCGACAAAATTCCTGGCCGGCACGCCGAGTACAAGCGCGAGGTAATCGACCGACAGGTCCGGCTGATGCAGCAGCGCGGGATTTGGAAAGCGCCGGCGAGCGGTTGAACGGGGAGAGGCCAATGTCCGATACGCTGAAATATCTGCTCGACGAGACCCGGCTTCCGAAGGATTGGTACAACATCGTGGCCGATTTGCCGCGCCCGCCCGAACCGGTGCTGCACCCCGGGACGTTGAAGCCAGTCGGACCACAGGATCTCGAGCCCCTGTTTCCAATGGCGCTAATCCAGCAGGAAGTGTCAGCCGAGCGCACGATTGAGATCCCCGAACCGGTGCGCGAAGTGTATCGTCTATGGCGGCCGTCGCCACTTTGGCGAGCGCGCCGGCTGGAACGGGCGCTCGATACGCCGGCCAGGATCTACTACAAATACGAAGGGGTGAGCCCGGCGGGCAGCCACAAACCCAACACCGCCGTAGCCCAGGCCTTTTACAACAAGGAGGCTGGCGTCAAGCGGCTCACCACCGAGACCGGCGCCGGACAATGGGGCTCGGCGCTCGCCTTTGCGGGCGCCGTGTTTAGCCTCGATGTGCGCGTCTATATGGTGAAAGTGAGTTTTGAGCAGAAGCCCTACCGCAAGGCGCTGATGGAGGCTTGGGGTGCCGAATGTGTGGCGAGCCCGAGCACTGAAACAAGCGCCGGGCGGCACATCCTTGCCGAACATCCGAACTCGCCCGGCAGCTTGGGAATCGCCATCAGCGAGGCGGTTGAAGTGGCCGCGCAACACGCTGATACGAAATATTCGTTAGGCAGTGTCCTAAACCACGTCCTGTTGCATCAGACCGTCATCGGCCAAGAGGCGATGGCGCAGCTCGAAATGGCGGGCGATTATCCCGACATCATTGTGGGTTGTACCGGAGGCGGCAGTAATTTCGCCGGCATTGCATTTCCGTTTATTGGTGCCGGGCTGCGCGGTGGTCCGAAGCCTCGGGTGATCGCCTGCGAGCCAGCCGCCTGCCCGAGCTTGACGCGCGGCAAATATGCCTACGATTTCGGCGACACCGAGCATCTGACACCGCTCTTAAAAATGCATACCTTGGGTTCGACGTTCGTGCCGCCCGGCTTCCACGCGGGCGGGTTGCGGTACCATGGCATGGCGCCGCTGGTAAGTCTGTTGCAGGAGCTTGGGCTCATCGAATCACGCGCGCTGGCGCAGAACTGTTGCTTCGAGGCCGGCCTCAAGTTCGCGCGCACCGAGGGCGTCCTGCCGGCTCCCGAAGCCAACCACGCCGTGCACGGCGCGATCGAAGAGGCATTGCGCTGCAAAAAGGAAGGCATCTCGCGGACGATCCTCTTTAATCTGTGTGGCCACGGTCATTTCGATATGCAGGCCTACATAGACTACCAAGCGGGTAAGCTCGGCGACCAAGCTTTCGATGAGGCCGAGCTCGGTGTTGCGCTCGCCGCCCTCCCCAAGCTCGCTGCCGAATAGCGCCTTGACCGCAAGATATGTGGTAGTAGAAAGACACAAGCGGATTGACGCGTGAGCTTCGGTCCGTATAATGCTCGCCCTTGCGATAAGCGGGGCCCACCCCTATTTTGTCATTTTTGAGGAGAGGCGCAGGTGGCGCGCATCGCGGGTGTCAATATCCCCAATCAGAAGCGGGTCCCGATCGGGCTCACTTACATCCATGGGATCGGCCGAACCAAGGCCTCCGAGATCTGCAGCAAAATCGGCATCCCGCCCGAGCGGCGTGTGCATGAGATGACTGACGATGACGTGCTGCGCGTTCGCGAGCTCATCGATCGGGATTACACGGTCGAGGGCGACCTGCGTCGGCAAGTCGCGATGAATATCAAGAGACTGATGGACCTCGGTTGCTATCGCGGACTGCGCCATCGTAAGGGGCTGCCGGTACGGGGACAGCGCACGCATACAAACGCGCGGACGCGCAAAGGGCCGGCTCGCCCGATCGCCGGCAAGAAGAAATAGACCTGGCAGCCTAAAAGGCAACTGCGGAAAGCAATAAATGGCCAGAACGGCGTCAGCAACGCCGCGCCTTCGCCGGCGCGAACGTAAGAACATCACCTCGGGCACGGCGCATGTGAACGCGACGTTCAACAATACGATGATCACGATCACCGATGCCCAGGGCAATACGATCGCGTGGTCGTCAGCCGGCAGTCAGGGCTTCAAGGGTTCGCGCAAATCCACGCCTTATGCAGCGCAGGTGGCCGCCGAAGATGCCGGACGTAAGGCGATGGAACACGGCATGCGCACCCTGGAGATCGAGGTCAAAGGGCCGGGCTCCGGCCGAGAGTCGGCGTTGCGCGCCTTGCAGGCGGTGGGGTTTGCCGTGACTTCGATCCGGGATATGACGCCGATCCCGCACAACGGTTGCCGCCCACCGAAGCGGCGTCGCGTCTGAGGCGCGAGTGCCCTCCGTCGAGACGGAGGTTTCAGGATAACACCGGCAGCTCTTTCATGCCGGCTCTTGCGGCTGATGTCGTCCGCTTCCAACGACCGAGGGTCGAGTGGTGATTCAAAAAAACTGGCAAGCGTTAATCAAACCGAAACAGCTATCGGTGGAATCGGGGGATGACCCGAAACGCGTAGCAACGGTGGTCGCCGAGCCGCTCGAACGCGGTTTCGGACTGACCCTGGGGAACGCGTTACGCCGGGTGTTGCTCTCCTCGCTGCAGGGCGCGGCGGTCACGTCGATGCAGATCGAGGGGGTTCTTCACGAGTTTTCTTCGATCCCTGGTGTGCTCGAGGACGTCACCGACATCGTCCTGAACGTCAAGAGCATCGACCTTCGGATGTACGGCGAAGGCCCGAAAAGAATGCGGTTACGCGCTAACGGTCCCGGAGAAATTCGCGCCGGCGCGATCGAAACCGGCCACGATATCGATATCCTGAACCCTGAATTGGTGATCTGCACCCTAGACAGCGGCGCCAAGCTCGTCATGGAGCTGACTGTCGAAAGCGGCAAGGGGTATGTGCCGGGGACACAGAACCGACCGGAAGATGCACCTATCGGCCTGATCCCGGTCGATGCCCTGTTCAGCCCGGTGCGCAAGGTGTCCTACAGGGTCGAGAACACACGAGTCGGTCAGGTCACCGACTACGATCGGCTCTCCATCCGCGTCGAAACCAACGGCGCGGTGACGCCTGAGGACGCGGTGGCGCTCGCCGCGCGCATCCTGCAAGACCAGCTCCAACTCTTCATCAATTTCGAGGAGCCCCGTCACCCCTCCGAGGAAATTCGTCCTAGCGAGCTGCCATTCAACAAGAACCTGTTGCGCAAGGTCGACGAGCTCGAACTGTCCGTGCGCTCGGCGAATTGCCTGAAGAACGACAACATCGTCTATATCGGCGACCTGGTTCAAAAATCCGAAGCCGAGATGCTGCGGACACCGAATTTCGGGCGAAAATCGTTGAACGAGATCAAAGAGGTGTTGGCTCAGATGGGACTTCACCTCGGGATGGAGATCACGAACTGGCCGCCTGAGAACATCGAAGAATTGGCCAAACGCCTCGACGAGCCTTATTGAGGATCCCATGCGCCATCGCCTGCGC
>DASQCY010000519.1:0-4331 GCA_035634495.1 Allostellaceae bacterium | reverse complement strand
CGGTCGGGTCCGCAGGTCCGGCCGCACAGCGGACGGCCAAGCAATCAGACCGGGTCGGAAGATCATCGGGTCACGCAACTTCTTAAATAAAGATCTGACCCATCTCGCTAGAACAGAAATTGGACATATTCATGATGCGGTGAGCCAGGCACACAAGCGGTGACGGCTCGCCGGCGCGGCAAGATCCCAGGGCGGACAATCGCGCAGCCGGGCGCGGCTACGGCAACCCGGAAACCGGGATCCGGCTCTGTCAGTGGTGAAATAGGTTGAGGGCCGAGCCCTTGCGGAACCACTCCAGCTGAGACGCACTGAAGGTATGATTGAGGTAGAGCGTTTCGCTCGTTCCGTCTGCATGCTTGATACGGCATTCGACCGGCTTGCCGGGCGCCATGCCGGCCAATCCGACGAGGCTCAGCCGGTCGTCGACACGAATGCGGTCGTAATCTGCCGGGTCCTGAAAGGTCAGCGCCAATAGGCCCTGCTTCTTCAGATTGGACTCGTGTATCCGCGCGAAGCTGCGGGCGATGACCGCGGCGCCGCCGAGCAGGCGCGGGCACAATGCCGCATGCTCGCGGCTGCTGCCTTCGCCGTAGTTACTGTCTCCGACGGCCACCCATTTGATCCCTTGCGCCTTGTAGTGGCGGGCGATCTTGGCGATCGGCTCATTCTTTTCGCCGCTCAGCACGTCGATGCCCTTGCCGGCCT
Source organism: Allostellaceae bacterium (assembly GCA_035634495.1). Lineage (GTDB taxonomy): Bacteria > Pseudomonadota > Alphaproteobacteria > ATCC43930 > CGMCC-115725 > AP-15. The sequence continues at coordinate 3,626 of DASQCY010000519.1, read as the reverse complement.
CGTCGCTGAAGGCGTTGATCGCGCCCATGAACATGTTGTCGCTGAACTTGTCGAGATGGCCGCGGAAACGCAGCCAATACCCGGCCGGTGAGATGTGGTCGGTCGTGGTCTTGCCCGTGGTCTTGATCAGCACCGGCATGTCCAAGAAATCCTCGCCGTCCCAGGCCGGCCAAGGGTGCATGACCTGAAGACGCTCGCTGTTCGGGTCGACCTTGATTTCGATGCCGCTGCCGTCCCGGGGCGGGGCGATGTAGGTGGCATGGCCGTGGTCGAAATCCCGCGCCGGCACCTCGGGCGCAGGCTTCGGCGGGTCGAAGCGGAACGGCTTGCCGTCGCTACCCGTCAAGGTGTCGGTCAACGGGTTGAACGACAACCGCCCGCCGAACGCCATCGCAGTGACGATCTCCGGGCTGCCGATGAAGTTCATCGTCGTCGCCTTGCCGTCATTGCGCGCCGGGAAGTTGCGGTTGTAGGAGGTGACAATCGTGTTGGGCTTCTCCGATGCTTCGGTCGAACGGCGCCATTGCCCGATGCACGGGCCGCAGGCATTGGCCAGCACGGTGCCATTGATGTCCTGTAACGATTGCATCTGCCCGTCGCGCTCGATCGTTGCGCGCACCAGCTCCGAACCCGGCGTCACCAGGAACGGCACGGCGGCCTTGAGGCCGTGGGCCTTGGCCTGCTCGGCCACTTCGGCGGCTCGGCTCATATCCTCATAGGAAGAATTGGTGCAGCTGCCGATCAGAGCCGTCGAGATGTCGTCGACAAAGCCTTTCTTGGGGTCCTTAACCTCGGTGGCGAGCCTCGAAACCGGCCGCGCCCGGTCGGGCGAATGCGGCCCGACGATGTAGGGTTCGAGCTTCGACAGGTCGAGCTCGACGACGCGGTCGTAGAATTTCGCCGGGTCGGCCTCGACTTCCGGATCGGGCCGCAGCAATTCGAGGTTGGCCTCCATCGGCGATACCAGATTGCCGCGCCCGGTGGCGCGCAGATACTTCGCCATGTGCTCGTCGGCCGGGAAGATTGAGGTCGTGGCGCCCAACTCGGCTCCCATGTTGGTGATCGTGGCTTTGCCGGTGGCGCTGATCGTACGTGCGCCCGGGCCGATATATTCGACGATGGCATTGGTCCCGCCGGACACGGTCAGTGCTCCGGCGACGAAGAGGATCACGTCCTTGGGCGCGGTCCAACCGTTCATCTGGCCGGTCAGAAAGACCGCGATATGCCGTGGGTAGAGCACCTCCCATGGCAGCCCGGCGATCGTCTCGACCGCGTCGGCGCCGCCGACCCCGACGGCGCAGGCGCCGAGCCCGCCGGCATTGGGCGTGTGCGAGTCGGTGCCGATAATCAATTCGCCCGGGAAGGCGTATTGCTCGAGCACGACCTGATGAATTATGCCGGCACCCGGACCCCAGAAGCCGGCGCCGTATTTTGCCGCGGCCGAACGCAGGAAATCGTAAACCTCCTGGTTCTCGGCAAGCGACTCTTGGAGATCCTGTCTACCCTCGTGCCGCGCTTGGATCAGGTGGTCGCAATGCACCGTCGTCGGCACGGCGACCTGATCACGCCGCGTCTGCATGAACTGGAGCAATCCGGTCTGCCCCAATACGTCCTGGAACACGACGCGGTCCGGCCGGGTCAGCAGGTAGCTCTTGCCAGGCTCGAGCTCCTGGCCTTCCGGGTCATCGAGATGCCCGAGCAGGATTTTGTCGGCTAGGGTCAAGGGCCGGTGCAATCGGCGGCGGACTACCGCAAGGTTGCGCGCCATGGTTGCGTAGACTGCAGTGGCCATTTCCGGGGTCGATTCGATAGCAACCATTGTCCAGCCCTTCTTACGGTTCTTCGACGTCGGCGCGGCGCAGAACGCCATTTGCACAGCAGCATGAAGATCATGCCTGATGCGCCCGAATCCGTCTAGGAGATCGCCCGAGGCCTTGACACGGGCCGGTCAGAACGCCGTTTCGAACTGGTGTTCGGCGGCAGTAGCCGCCTCGATCATGCCGGGAGACGGATCGTAAAGACGGCACTGTCGTCGGCACCGCTTTGCTGCGCGATAACGTGGTCTTCGAGGCTGCCGCGGGCGGTCATCGTCGGCGTATTGCCGATGGCGGGGGACGTTACTGGGGAGTTGCGGGCGAGCCGATTTGAGATTGTCGTACTCGATGTCGGGCTGCCGGACGCCGACGACATCGACGTTCTCGACGAGATACGCCGTCGCCAGGATGCGACACCCGTGCTGATCTTCTGAAAGACCTTCGCCCGGAGGGCCGGGCTCCGCGGGCTCGCCGCCGACTACTCAGACGGCATCCAGCTGCCAGGCGACGTCGTTGGCGATCCCCCAGAGATAGCCGATGTCGGCTTGGCCGACGAGTGCGTAGGCGCGCCCTTGATGCCGCCAATACAGCAGATTGACGTCCTGACGGCGGTCGGAAGTTGGCGGGATATCGGGTTGTTTCGTCGACCCGATGATCAGAGCCAACGGCCCGATCGCCTTGTTATCGGTAGTATAGATAAGGGCCGCGGCCGGGCGGCCTTCCTCGACGACAAGCCGCGCACCGCGGAAGCTGAGACCCCAAGGCTTGAGATCGGGCAGGCGGACCTCCTGCGGCAAGCTCTGGCTGATCTTTTGCAGCGCCTCGCGGGGGTCTCCGGTTGCCGGGATGTCGACCGGCGGGCTATCGCCGGCGCTGACAACGAGCTTGAAATAACCGGCCGCGTTGTCGAGCCAGAGGTTGTTGGCCGCCGTCGCCTCGAGCGCGGCGTGCTTGCCGGCAACGCCGTCTAGCGCGAGCTTGCCGGCTCCGAGATAGGCAATGCCGCTGCCGACGAAGAGGCCGAGGAGGGAGGCGGCTACCGGCAGCCCCATCCGCCAGCGTCGCGGCGCTACGATCCGCGCGCCCAGGCGCCGACGGAAAGGGAGAATCTGGGCGCCCGCTTGCGGCGGAGCCGTCTCTCCGCGTGCCGCAGCAATCAGCCGTTCGGGGACTGGTTCGTGAACCGCTTCGTCGAGCGCTAGGCGCAGCAGGTGCGCCGATTCGGCGAGTGCAGCCATCCGCTGGCGTGCGGCCGGATCGGCGTCGAGCCACGCTTCGACCTCGCGCCGTTGCGCCATCTCGAGTTCGCCGTCCAGATAGGCGACGAGACGCTCGTCACTGCGCTGCTGCATTCTTGGTACTCCTCAGCCCCCCGCGGCCGGCCTCGACCTGCAGCTGCAACGCGATACGAGCCCGTGCAAGACGGCTCATGATTGTGCCGACAGGGACCTGCACTACTTCCGCAGCCTCCTTGTAACTGAGCCCCTCGACGGTAACGAGCAACAAGGCCGTTCGTTGATCCGGCGGCAAGCGATCAAGCGCCCGCCGAACCTCGTCGAGAGCAAGACGTGCTTCGACCCGGCGCGCCGGCTCATCCGATCCCAGCCGATCCTCTGCTATATCGCCATCCTCCTTGCGCACGTCCCGCGAACGGACCTGATCGATCCAGATGGTCTGCACGATGCGGAACATCCAGCTGTCGAAACGCGTGCCCTCCTGAAACTGGTGCTGCCGCGCGAGCGCCCGCTCGCAAGCAGCCTGAACGAGATCGTCGGCATCGGCGACGGACCCCGAAAGCCCGCGAGCAAATCG
>DASQCY010000518.1:0-2360 GCA_035634495.1 Allostellaceae bacterium | reverse complement strand
CATGCCCGGCAAGGTCAACCCAACCCAGGCCGAGGCGCTGACGATGATCGCCGTGCAGGTGATGGCCAACGACGTGGCGGTCGGCCTTGGCGGCGCCGGCGGCTATCTGGAGATGAACGTCTACAAGCCGCTGATGATCTTTAACATTATGCACTCGATCACGATCCTCAGCGACGGGTGCATCAACTTCCGCAAATTCCTGGTCGAGGGCACCAAGCCCAATCTGAAGAAGATCAAAGAGTATGTCGACCGCTCTTTGATGTTGGTGACGGCGCTCTCGCCGGTCATCGGCTACGACAAGGCATCGCAAATCGCCCACTACGCAATGGACAACGACCTGACCCTCAAAGAAGCCGCGCTGAAGCTCGGCTTTGTGACCGAGGAGCTGTTCGACCGCGTCGTCGATCCGGCGAAGATGGTCAGGCCCTACGTAGCCGAGGCTACAAACAGGTGAAAACCGCCGCGCGTATCTGAACTGAACTTCGACAGAGGAGGAACCAATGTCTGCTTCCCATACCGGCATTAGCAAACGAGGCATCGACTTGCTGCGCGACCCCACGATCAACAAATCCACCGGCTTTAGCGAGGCCGAGCGGCAGGCGCTGGGGCTCGTCGGGCTGGTGCCCGATCTGACCGAGTCGATAGAGACACAGCTCAGCCGCGTCCTACAGCAGCTCAAGGGCAAACCCAACGACCTCGAACGTTTCATTCACCTGATGAATCTGTTGGAGACGAACGAGACGCTCTTTTACCGCACCTTAATGTCGGACCCGGCTCGCTTCCTCGAGATCGTTTATGATCCGGAGATCGGCGAAGCTTCGCTGAAGTTCGACCAAATTCTGCGCCGTCCGCACGGGATGTATCTGTCGATCAGCCGCAAAGGGCACGTCAGGGAGGTATTGCGCAACTGGCCGGTCAAAGACGTGCGCTTCATTTGCGTGACCAATAGCGGCCGCATCCTTGGGCTCGGCGATTTGGGCGCCAACGGCATGGCTATTCCGATCGGTAAGCTGCAGCTTTACACCGCGGCGGCTGGGGTGCCGCCCAAAGGGTTGTTGCCGATGTACCTCGACGCCGGCACCAACAACGAAACCTATCTTCGCGACCCGCTCTACCTTGGCCTGCGGCAGCACCGCCCACCGACCGAGGAACTCTACGCCTTTGTCGACGAGTTTGTGGAGGCGGTTCAGGAGGTCTTCCCGAACTGCTGCATCCATTTCGAAGACTGGACTGGGACCGACGCGATCGCGCTGCTCGCCCGCTACCGTAATAAGGTCTGCTGCTACAATGACGACATCCAGGGTACCGGCGGTGTCACGCTCGCCGGAGTGATCAATGCGCTCAAGATCACCGGCGGCCAGATCAAGGAGCAGAGGGTTCTGTTTCTCGGCGCCGGGTCCGCCGCGATCGGCCTCGCCGATCTAATCGTCGCCGGTATGGGTGAAGAGGGCGTGACACCCGAGGCGGCACGGCAGCAGATCCGCATGTTCGATACTCAGGGACTGGTGGTCGCGGGGCGTCCCGGCCTTGCCGCGCACAAGCTGCCCTACGCGCACAGGCTGCCGCCCAGCAAACCCTTCAATCATCTCGACCCGGCGAGTGAGTGCCCGCAGATCGTCGCGGCCATCGAAGATTTCAAGCCGACGATCCTGATTGGCGTCAGCGGTAACGCGCTTCCGGCTGGAACAGTGGGCAGGCTGTTCTCGCGCGAGGTCGTCGAGGCGATGTCGCGCCACAACGAGCGGCCGATCATCTTTGCCCTCTCCAACCCGATCGAGCACCACGAATGCCTGCCCGAGCAGGCTTATGAATGGTCAAAGGGCAAGGCGATTTATGCCGGCGGCGTGCAATTCCCGCCGGTCCACCTCGGTGGCCAGACGTTCCTGCCCTCGCAGGCCAACAATCTGTACATCTTCCCTGCCGTCGGCATGGCGATTTACGCCACCAATGCAAAGCATGTGACCGATGCGATGTTCATTGAGGCCGCACATGCCGTGGCCGATCAGGTGACGTCCGATCAGTTGAAGCTTGGGATGCTGTTCCCGCCCCAGTCGAATATCCTCGAGGTCGAAATTCTTACCGCCGCCCGCGTCGCCAAGCTCGTCTTTGATGCCGACTTGGCTCGCGTCGATCGTCCCGCCGATATGGAGGCATTCATCCGGCGGCACGTCTACAAACCCGCGTACAAAACACTTGGGTGAGCGAGCAGTCAAAATGGCCCAACGCGAAAGGGAGGAGTTTATGAAGGTCTTGATGGTTCTGACTTCGCACGACAAACTCGGCGAGACCGGCCGTAAAACCGGCTTCTGGCTGGAGGAACTGGCGGCGCCTTATTATGTCTTCAAAGATGCCGGCGCCCA
>DASQCY010000517.1:0-5193 GCA_035634495.1 Allostellaceae bacterium | reverse complement strand
TCGCGGCCGCCCTCGATGCAGCAGCACAGGCGGTGGAGCGCAGCTGATGACGCTTGCCGGCATTCACCTGGTCGAAAGGTCGCATTGTGAATGAGTTGGTAAACGAGCTGATGCTAATCATTTCGACTATCTCTTCCGTGCTGGCAGGCGCCACAGCACTCGTTAGTGAGGTGCGAATGCGTCGCCGAGATCGCATCGTTTCAAACGCTTCCGAAAACGTCGATGCGTTTCAGTCGGTGCGTAATTCTTGATGGGGTGGACCAGTTCTCCGGCCAGCAGAACGTGTGATAACCTACATGGCTAAGCAGTGAATAATCGGCGCCGCCTATGACAAAACTTCTCGACCAGGCGGTTGAAGCCGTGCGCTACCTTTCTCCGGAGGCTCGGGACGACATTGCCCATGTTGTTCTCAGCCTGGGCGGCGCCGATGCTGAGCCGCCGGTGCCACTCACGCCGAAGAGCAGGCCGCGATTGCCGATTCAAAAGCTGCCGCTGCCGGTGGCGAATTTGCGAGCGACGAACAAATGCAGTCGGTCTGGGCGAAGCACAGTCTGTGAGATTACCCTATACCCTTCCGGCGCTTGTCGATCTCAGGGCGATCCTCGATTACATAGCAGCCCATTCGCGGCAGAGCGCGCGGCGGGTTCAGGCCCGCATCAAAGCTCTCGCCGATCTTCTGTTGCTGAATCCCTACATCGGGCCCCGCCCGAACGATCCGACCCGTCGTCGGTGGCTCCTAGTGGTGCGAACCTGATATTTGATATCCTCACGAAGGGCAGGGCCACAGACGCTTTTGCCCGCCGAGGCATCGCTACTAACGAGGAGGGGTGGGCATTGCTGATGAATGATGATCTACAATCATCCAGTTCTGGCCATCCTTGACGAACACAATGCTGTATCGAGCCGGAAGGGTCTTCGGCTCCCCATCTTTCGTATAAGCGAAGGTATAATAACCAGTATTGACGGCTGTGTTGCCATAGACGCGGATTAATTGCTCGCCAAACGACACCTTAAGACCAGGCAATATCTTGAACGCGCTAACAAAGTAGTCACGAAGCGCGGCTCGATCTGATCGGACGGTTGGCGATAGTGTTCCCCAGAGAACCGCGTCAGCGGCATAAAGGGCCAGCACCTTATCAGGGTCGTCCTGCCCTAGCGTTTCACCCCATTTCGCGGTTGCGGCGGCGACATCCTCTTTCGGCCCGGCAAAGGCATTAGCGGCGATTAGCAGCAGAGCGCCGCCAAGGACAAAAAAAGATCTGATGTGCATCCTGTCCTTCCCCTTATTCCGCCGCAAAACGTCGTGTTCCGCTCGTTCTTCGATCTGCAGACGGTAATCAAGCACTTTGTCGCACGGAGCAACGACACACCCAAGCCCTTCGTCCGCCCACAAGATCATCGCTGCCGTCAGGCGGGGAACCAACCGTTAGATTTGATCCACTAGGACATGACCAGGAGAGATGCGACCCGTAGTAGTAGTCTAGTCCAAGGTGCCGATGTAGGGCAGGTGGCGATATTTCTCGGCGTGGTCGGTGCCGTAGCCGACGACGAACACGTCGCCGACCGTGAAACCGACAAAATCGATCGCGACCTCGATTTCGCGGCGCCGCGGCTTGTCGAGCAACGCGCATGTCCAGAGATTGCCGATCCCGTGCTCGCGCAGTCGGCCGGCTGCATAGGCGATCGACCGGCCGCTATCGACAATGTCGTCAACGAGCAATATCGGCCGCCCGGCAAGATCGGGCGGCACATCGCCGAGAAGCTGCACAGTCCCGCTGGTCTCCTTTGCAAGACCGTAGCTCGCCAGCCGCATGAATTCGATCTCGAGACCGGCGCCCGCACGGTCGAGCGCGCGGACGAGGTCGGCGACAAACACCCATGCACCCTTGAGCACGCCGACCATGACGAAATCGGCCGGGAGCGTGCTCGCGATCTCCGCGGCCAACGCATCGACCCGTGCGGCGATCTCCGCAGCGCTGAACAGAACGCGCATCCCATCCAACGGTATTTCGCCCTACTCTATCGGAAGAAGGCCGGAACGGTGGTGGCGACCAGGATCGCCCCGGATAGTCCGAGCAAGCCGAGCACGACGCGCCGGAAGCCTGTGTCGGTGAAGCTGCGGTAGAGCCGGGCGCCGACCAGCGTCGGTATCAGCATCGCCGGGACCATCACAACGAACAGCCACGCGGTGCCGGCTTCGATGATGCCGGCGGTGAGATAGGCGGCCAGCGTCAGCGTTTGGGTGACGAGGCTGAAAGTCTGAAACACGGCTCGCTGGCGGTCCCGCTCCCAGCCGCGAAGCGTCGTCCACAGAGTGGGAGCGGGGCCGTTCAGTCCGGCGATCCCGCACATGATCCCGCCGATCCAGCCGACAAAGCCGTCCGCGAGACGTCCGCCGCCGGTGATCCGCGGAATCTTACGGGCCACCAGCATTGCCGGGCACCAAACCAGCAGCAGAACCCCGACCCCCAGCTTGAACGCGAGCAGGTCGAGGTGGGGGAGCAGGGCGACGCCGAGCGGTACGCCCAGAATTCCGCCGGCGACAAACGGCCAGATCAGCCGCGCATCCAACCCATGACGGACGGTGCTGATCGACAGCAGCTGCCCGAACAATGTGCCGAAGGCGACCAGCGGGCCAGCCAGGATCGGTTCGATGGACCAGGCCCATATCGCCATCGCGGTGAGGCCGAAGGCAAAGCCGGAGAGGCCCTGAACAAAGCCACCGGCCACTGCTCCAAGGGCGACGAAGGTGACGAGATGGTCCAGTGAGTTGCTCGGAATCCGAAGACTTCGTCGACTGGATCGCGGAGTTACTGGAGAAACCTCAGTAAAAGCCGACGCCGCCGTTGACGTGGATGGTCTGGCCGGTAATGAAGCCGCTGTCGTCGCTGACCAGAAACAGACAAGTCGCGGCGATCTCGTCGACGGTGCCCTGCCGGCCGAGCGGAATGCCGGCCGCATTCGGCACGCGGCCGTGATACCATTCGGGGTTGTCCCGCCGAGTGTCGATGCTGCCGGGCGAAACGACATTGGCGCGGATGTTCTGTCCGGCATATTCGGCGGCGAGCGACCGCGCCATCCCGATCAGCCCCATCTTCGCCGCCGAGACATGCACGCGTCCGCTGCCGCCGCTAAAGGCTCCGTGGCCGGTGAAGAACAGGATGCGGCCGTAGTTGTTCTTGACCATCGACGGGATGATCGCCTGCGTCAGATAGAGCGCACCGTCGAGAACCACGCCCCTGACGTGCTCCCAGTCCTGCACCGTCACCTCGGTGAAGGGCTTGTGGGGCCGGATCGCGGCATTGTTGATCAGGATGTCGACACGGCCGAACTCGGACAATGCCCGCGCCGCCAGCGCGTCGACCTGGTCCTTTTTAGCCATATCGGCAAGCACCGAGATCGCCTTGACCCCGCGGTCGCGGACCTCGCGCGTTACCGCGTCGGCCTCGGCCTGGTTGGTGCGGGCGTTGACGACGATATGAGCGCCTTCGCCTGCGAGCTTCAGTGCCGTGGCACGTCCGATATTGCGGCCGGAGCCGGTGATCAGGGCGACTTTTCCGTCGAGCTTCCCCATGCGACACCCCATAAAGATGTTCGAGCCTGTGAGCCGGTTCACATCACCGGCGCCGATGATCCGCTATAGGAGACGATAACCCTTCGGCACTTTTCAAGGAGAAATGCCACAATGCCTCATGCGCGCACCAAGCCGCCGACCCAGCAACGCAGCTACGGTGTTCTGGTCGGCACCATTCGCGACGGCCGGGAAGATCCTGCCGGGCATTCACCGCACTACGAAATCTGGGTCCAGGCCGACCAAAACTATCGGATCGCGGTGAACGTCAGATCGGTCGACGGGAGTGATGTCGTCGCCCATTACGATCCCAATTTCACCAAACCGACAAAGCTCGAACTCGCCGGCCTGGCAGCCGGCGCCAAGGGTTTCAAGGCTTTGCAGACCAGCCCCGGCGGGGCAGGGCTCGATTATTTGCGCGATGATCTTTTCCCGATTACCGCGATGGCGCCGATCCCGCCGGACGGTCAGGGCGTAACGTTGAGCAACCTGTTGGACGGTCAGGTCGAACGCGCCAAAGCCGACCACAGCGCCGTCGTGATTGCCTTTGGCGAATTCTTTAAGGATCCGGGCAGAGACCAGACGTTCGGCTTCGCGCCCGAACTAGGGGTGCACGACATCCACATGATGCAGGGCAACAGTGGCAGTTTCGCCGACGACAATCGTATCAACGGCGACGGCGCGCTGTTCATTCGCTTCGCCGGCGGTGAAACCGTCGCCTTGTTCGTCCGCTTCAGCGTGCAGTCGACCACGACCGACGACCAGGGGAACCCGACATAGCTCCGAGCACGATTCGAGCAATCACTGTTCGGCCGATTTAATGCCCTGTTCGCCCGAATTATCTCCCTGTTCGCCCGATTTAATTCCCTGTTCTGTCGCGTAGGGAATTTGCCTTCGAGCGTCCCGTAGTATCAACGACTTACGGTCCGGGTCGCGACCGCCGAACGGACCGGAATCGGGTTTTTCGCAGTATCTTCCCGTCGACCAGGGAATCCCGGCCGCGTGGCGAGGCCGTCACGAACCCTCGCGGCAAGCTGTGGCACGCGGCTTGCTTCGGTTTGTCAACGGTTAAAGCGGGGTGTCATGGCGATCATCGAGGCAGAACCCTACGCGTTCGAGCTCGATCGGGCACGGGCGAGCCTCGTCATCATCGATATGCAGCGCGATTTTCTCGAGCCCGGCGGATTTGGGGCGGCACTCGGCAACGACGTCTCGCTGTTGCGGCGCACCATCTCGCCAATCCGATCCTTGCTCGAGCGGGCGCGCGCCGCGGGGCTGACCATCATCCACACGCGCGAGGGTCATCGTCCCGACCTCGCCGACCTGCCGCCGGCGAAGAAAGCTCGCGGCAGGCTGGCCGCCGGCATCGGCGACCCGGGCCCGATGGGCCGCATCCTGGTGCGCGGCGAGCCCGGGCACGACATCATCCCCGAACTCTACCCGCTGCCGGGCGAGCCGGTAGTCGATAAGCCGGGCAAGGGTGCGTTTCACGCCACCGACCTCGACACGATGCTGAAGAACCGCGGCATCGCCCAGCTGATCGTTTGCGGGGTCACCACCGAGGTTTGCGTAAATACGACGGTGCGCGAGGCTAACGACCGCGGCTACGACTGCCTCGTCGT
>DASQCY010000516.1:0-3666 GCA_035634495.1 Allostellaceae bacterium | reverse complement strand
CATAGCGCAACCCCCGCGGTCGCATCGGCTCGGGATTCATGAGACACTTCACTTGAACCGGAGGGAACATGCTGCGCCATCGAGAACACCCGTTTTCCACGGTCACCCGCTGCTCATTCGTGTTGGCCGCCTCGCTGATGTTGTTTGCGCCGGCCGCTAGCGCGACATCGCCGGGCCCGACGGAGGTGATACGGCAGTTTTACGCCGAGCTGCAGAATGTGATGCAGCACGCCACAACCTTGGGAGCGAGGGGCCGCTACCAGACGCTCGAGCCGATCGTGCGCCGCATGTTCGACGTGCCGTACATGGCTCGGCTATCGATCGGGCCTACCTGGGCCAAGCTGATGACAGACCAGAAGCGTCGCGCGGCGCAGGCTTACGGCCGCTATATTACCGCGCTCTATGCTACCCGGTTCGACGGGTATGCCGGCGAACGGTTCGAAGTTTTTGGCGAGCAGCCGATCAGGCACGGTACGATGGTCAAGACGCGCATCGTCAAATCGAATGGCGAACCGGTATCGATCAATTTCATTTTGCACGACAATGACATTGCCTGGCAGGTCAGGGACCTTTATCTCGACAGCGCGATCAGCGAGCTGGCGACGCGCCGCTCGGAGTTCTCCGCGGTGTTGCGCACCAGCGGTATCGACGCCCTGATCGACTCGCTGAACAAGAAGGCCGACGACCTCCAGATTTGAGTATCTGCCTCAGCCCGACTTGGAATGAATCTCAGAATACCAGCAGGTTATTCGTCATTCCCGCGAAAGCAGGACTCCAGAGCACCAAGGACTCAGCGGTGGTGCCCTGGACACCCTCTTTCGCGGGGGTGACGATGCCCTATTGATCATAGTCGCTTCATTTCAGGCCAGGCCCTAATCGACCGTGACGAGATCGCCCGCCCTAGATCCTCGATCCGCGCAAGTTAGAGCGGTTGCGTGGCAGGTCAGGGACGTCTACCTCGACAGCGCGATAAGCGAGCGGGCGACGCGCCGATCGGAGTTCTCCGCGATGCTGCGCAGCAGTGGCATCGACGCCCTGATCGCCTCGCTGAACAAAAAGGCCGACGATCTCCAGATTTGAGGCTTTGCCATTCGGCGCCATGGCCGCCGATCGCCACCCCAGACGGGAAGACTCGGTCCCCCCGCCACCAGGGGATCGGGGTGCACCTGATAGGAGAAAGCTCGGCGATCGCGTGGCGCGGCGGGCACTTGCTCGCGGCGGACAAACCCGACGACGATCGGTCCACCAGGATCAGCACAACGTTCGACCCGCCCACTTGCGAGCCGGTGAGATTTGCAGCTTATGCATCCATCGATCGCGGCCACTCGGCCACGCTTTCTCGACGTGGCCGGCGGAAGAGCTGGATCATTGCGTTGGGGGCCGTTGGTCCGGCGCGGTCCACGCGACGAGCGCGTTAAGGGCCGGCTCCCTTGCTCCGCCCTCCCAGGCATCCAAGTGGCCGGCGCCCTTGACCTCTATCATGATCTTCGGTTCGCGCGCCGCGGCATAGAGGCGCCGTGCCTCGGTGACTGGCACGTTCGTATCGGCCGTCCCATGCAGGATCATCACCGGCACACCAACGCCGCCGATCAGCGCCTCGGAATCGAACTGATCGGTGAGAAGCCACCGATAAGGGAGCGGCGGTCCGCGCAGCTCGAACAGGCGTCGCACCGAGGCATAGGGCGCGTTGAGTAGGACACCGGCTACCGGCCGCTCACGAGCGAGCGCGATTGCGATGCCCGTGCCGAAACTCTCGCCGAATACGGCAACTTTCGACGTCGGCGCGGCAGCTCGGATGAAGTCAAACGCGGCGCGAGCATCGGTGTGGAGCCCGAGTTCGCTCGGGGTGCCCGTGGAGCTACCATAACCGCGGTAGTCGATCGCCATGACCCCGAGGCCGCTCTTTTGGAGCTCGGGCAGGCGCCAGACAGTGTCGGATAGGGTCGAAGGAGTGCCGTGGAAGAATAGAACAACGCCGCCCCCAAAGCGGGGAGGCGCCCACCAAGCGACAATCCGTTCGCCATCCTCAGTTGGAATCGGGACCTCGACGAAGCCCTCCAATCCCACCGCCTCGGGAGACCCGCTTGTGCCACCCGGCGCGTATTGAAAATCACGCTGGTGCACGACAAACCAGAGAGCGAAGTAAAGATAGCAAAGGGCGGCGAGCGTCGGCGCTCCGAGGAGCGCGATCCACCATTTCGCGATGAAAGGTCTGTTGCTCCGCGGCACCGCTCGGTCCCAGTCGCGCGAGGTTCCAGGCATGCTGCAGCGGCCCGATCCCCTTTGTGAGTGAGGCATCGGACCAGCGTCATCAGGACGAAGAGATTCCACCGATGGCAAGGCAGGGCTCGACACTCGAGCTCGGAAATAGCACCCACCGTATGAACGGATTATAAATTCCCCCCTTCTCCCTCGCCCGTCGACCTAATGTTTTAGTTATGGGTGGAACGGGTGTGTCGAATCATAGTTAGTCCCAGCTGGAACTCGGTCGTCATTCGCCCGAACGCAGTCTCGGAGCGCGTTGGAACCTCCGCGGTCTTGAGATCAATCTGGTTGAGCTGGTCGCTGCCCTTAGTGAAAGAGCGCCGACGAGTCGAACTGCCTTCTTTACTCGGGGAAACAGCTTTGGAAGTCTGAAAATGGTTATTTCGGCTTCTTACATTTCCCCCGGCTGGTCTAGACCCCTGATCAGGGTCAGGTAGGCACCGCACACGGAGGATTAGCCTCCGACGTGCAGAGGGTCAGCCACGTCTGACATTGGTCGAGGATGCCAGCCTCGCGGTGCACCAGGGCGCGTTTGTCACGATCACCGGCGCGTCGGGCTCGCAAATCCTCACTACTCTTACCGTCTGGGTCTCCTCGACCGGCCGACGAGCGGCCGCCGGATTATGGTTGCGAGGGGACGAGACCCCCACCTTGGAGGAAGACGCGCTCGCCGCGCTGCGCTTGGCGGAAGTCGGGTTCGTGTCCCAGTTTCACTTTCTGCTGCCGGAGTTCTCGGCTCTAGAGAACGTGACGCTGCCGATGCAGCGGCTGGGCCGGTTACCGCAACCGGAAATCGCAGCGCGTGCGGCCGAGCTGCTCCCGGCCTCGGTCTGGCGGGGAAAGCGAAAAAGCTGGCCGAGACAGCTTTCAGGCGGACAAAGCCAGCGAGTTGCCATCGCCCGCGCGCTCGCCAACAATCCGTTGCTGATCCTGGCCGACCAACCGACCGGCAACCTCGATACCGTCGCCAGCGCCAACGTGCAAAGGATCCTGATGGACCTCGCATGCTACTATGGCCGAGGCGTGGTCGTCGTCACCCGTGACCGCGATTTCGCCGCGGCTGCCGACCACGTAATCGTCATGTCGGACGGCAGGATCCGGGGCGAGCGCGTCCCATGCATTTCGGTCGCGCAGCGCAGCGCGTCGACCACGCTGGCGAACTCGACGAGCAGCCCGTCGCCGATGGTTTTAACGATGCGGCCCCGGTACTCGGCGATTTTGGGATCGACCAGCTCTCGGCGATGCCTTCGCCGCGCGCGGGTCCCCTCCTCGTCGGCGCCGATCAGCCGGCGGTACCCCGCGACATCGGCGGCGAGAATGGCGGCCAGACGGCGAGTGAGAGTCATTCGTTCCAGCCGGCCTTGCGCAACCCTTCGAGCATGTGCGCGTGGTCTTCCGGCC
>DASQCY010000515.1:0-1762 GCA_035634495.1 Allostellaceae bacterium | reverse complement strand
TCGGCGACATCGTCGCCATAGCCGAAACAGGTCTACGTCTCAAGTACGAGGAAGAGTAGCCTGCTCTGCCCTCTGCAACCCGTCAGAGGGTGCCAGAAGCAGTTCTGACTACTAGCGCCGCCATGGTTACGCGACTGGATGGGGGAGTTTCCACGTGGCAGTCGGCGCACCTTCGTAGATTGAGTGCGAGATTTTGCGAGCTGGAGCCTCGAGCGATCTTGATGGCATGATGGCGGCTGAGTGCGCCGGCTGGCATGCGCCCGCCGTGTCAAAGTGAAGGTCGAGGCGCACACGGCCACCACCGCTTCGGGGGCGGTCTCGCGCAGCGGAATCAGGATGCACCAGCGGCCGCGGAACAGCTCGGCAAAGCCGGCTTCGGGCCCCGAATGCTCGGTCCCGGCGACCGGCTGGCCCGGGGCAAAGTGAATCCTGGTGCCGTCAAATAAGCGCGGTTAAATGCGGCGGCGTTATTTCGCCAAGGGATTCAGTGATCCTGACTATGTCCACGGCTCAGCGCCGATGGAGCTCGCGTTTAGGTCTTACTACCCGGCAGCAAGGCCCTCGCCTCATCCCAGAGGCGAAGTACGAGCTCGCCGGCGGGTTCGGCCCGCGCCAACGCCGCCGCCTGGCCCGCCCATGCCTGCATGCGATGAACATCGCGCGACGTTGCGGCCGCATCGCGCATCGCTGCCGTTAGCCCTCTCTGCACCGGGTAGGGTGTCGGCGACGGCGTGCCGGGGGCAGCGGCAGCGCGTACATAATCGGTTGCGATTGCGCGGCCGAGGCGCCCGGAGAACGCCCGCGTCAGCATCGTCGCTTCCGGATCCAGTTCGGCGAGGGCGTCGGCCCAGGCCGGGTTCGTCCCGGCTTCGGGGCAGCGGAGAAAGGCGGTGCCGAGCTGCACCGCGCTGGCGCCCAAGGTCAAAGCCGCGGCGATCCCCCGCGCATCACCAATCCCGCCGGTCGCAATGATCGGAACCGACAGCTTGTCGGCAAACCGCGGCAAGAGGGCGAACAGCCCCACGGATTGACGCTCCGCGACCGCGGCGTCGAACGCGCCGCGGTGACCGCCGGCCTCCGAACCTTGCGCAACGATGGCGTCAGCACCCGCGGCAACGGCCGCGCGGGCTTCGGCGAGTGTGGTCGCACAGGCGAACCAGGCGATGCCGCGGGCCTTGATGTCGGCGACAAATTTCTCCGGGAAGAGACCCATGATCGAGGAAACTACTTGCGGCCGAGCCACAAGCAGCGCTTCGCATTGCACCGCAAAGTCGAGCGGCACGGCATCGCCGGCTTCCGCCGGCACGGGCGGGCCCCAATGTCCCAGGAATTCCCGCACCGCGCGCTCATGGTCGGGATCGCGGACCGGAGGCGGGCCGGGGATCCACAGGTTGATCTGAACCTCGCCATTGCTCTGGTCCCGAAACTCTCGGACCCAGTCGGCGATCCCGTCGGGGGACGTGGTCAGCGCGCCTAGCCCGCCCATACCGCCTGCGTTGGCCACCGCGCTTGCGAGGCTGGCGGGGCAGGCTCCGGCCATCGGCGCCTGCAATATCGGCACCCGCAGCCCGAACCTTTGGCAGAAACGGTCGGCGCGCTCTCGAGCACCGCGGTCTGGTGAGCTGCCGGCGGGCGGAGCGTCGGCTGGTGTCGCCATTGTCACCCTCCTCGGAATTCGGATCCTCTAGAGAATACCTGATCGATATTGATGATCAGGAACCAGATTTGCGGACAGGAAATTCCGGTAGTATGGCGCAAATCC
>DASQCY010000514.1:0-3742 GCA_035634495.1 Allostellaceae bacterium | reverse complement strand
CTGCTCGCGACCGACGACCCGGCGCTCGCCGCCGATCTCGCGCAGCGGCTCGACGCACACAACCGCGAGCGCCGCGACATCGAGACGCGCACCCTGGAGGCGGCGATCGCGATGGTCGAAGAGGCCGCGCAACCGCCGGCGCTGGTCTTCGCGGCAGCGACGGATTGGCATCCCGGGGTGATCGGGATCGTCGCCTCGCGCCTCAAGGAACGCTATGAGCGGCCGGCCTGCGTCGTGGCACTCGGCGATGGGATCGGGAGGGGCTCCGGCCGTTCGATCGCCGGCTTGCCGCTCGGTCCTGCAGTGATCGCGGCGCGCCAGGCGGGGCTGTTGATCAATGGCGGCGGCCATGCGATGGCGGCCGGGTTCACGGTCGCGGCCGAAAGGCTCGACGCGCTGCGAGAGTTTCTAGTCGAGCGGTTGGGCGACGGGCTTGACCGGGGGCGGTTGGTGCCCGAGCTGCGGGTCGACGCGGCGCTCTCACTCGGTGCAGCTCAGGCCGAGCTGATCAGCCACATCGAGCGGCTGGCGCCGTTCGGCGCCGGCAATCCGGAGCCGCGCTTCGTCCTTCCTGCAGTGCGCGTCGTGCACACCGAGGCTGTCGGGAACGGGCACCTGCGCTGCACATTGGCCAATCCGCTCGACACGGCTCGGCTGCGGGCGATCGCCTTCCGGACCGTCGGGACACCGCTCGGCCAATTTCTTGCCGAAACGCGCGGTGCCGCGGTCCATGTCGCCGGGCATTTGCGTCGCGACACTTGGCGCGGTGGCGATGCGGTGCAGCTCTTGATCGACGACGCGGCGCCGGCTATCGGCTGACCAGCCTTTCGTTCGCACCTGGCTACCGCGACCCGTACGCTGAAGGGTAGAGGGTGGCTCCCAGCGTATAGCTCCGATGCATTTTTACCCCGATTCAGTTTTCTCTTCTGCGTTGATACTGTGCGCATCATGCCCGACGGCCGCCCAGAAGAAGGGATCGCGCCGGGAAGATGCGCCGCCCACGTCGAGAGAGTGAAACCAACCAAGCAACAAGACCGCACTTCAAGGAGAACCCATGATGCCGATGCCGAGACGAGTCGAATATCCCGCGACGATCGAGCCGCTGGTCCGGTTCATCGAGGACACGCCCCCAGGCGAGATTCTGGATCGCACCCTCGACAAGCTGCGCGCCGGGATACCGATACCAACCATGCTAACGGCCTCGGCGCTTGCGGTGACCCGCTCGACCGACATGCCGCCGGGTCATCACGGCGGTGCGCTGCATCCCTTGGCGGGCCTCTACGCGATCTCCAAGACGGTCGAGCGCCTGGAGGGCGAGCAGCGTTTTGTCCCGGTATTGCAACACGTGGCGCTGACGAACAAGCACATCAACCACCCGGCGATGGGGCCGTACCAGCTGCTGGAGTTCGAGCCGCTCGATGTCGGCGGGTTCGAAGCCGCCAAGGCGGACTTCCTGATGGCGGTCACGCGCGGCGAGTGGAACAAGTCGGACCATCTGTTCCAGTGGATGTGGAAAAACGCTCCGGCGATCGAGATCTTCGATCTGTTGATGAGCGTGGCGATCCCGAAGAATTTCCACGACGACCATTACTTCATGTATCCCGGCACGATGTGGCGCGCCTTCGAGACCGGTGTTCTCGACAAGGCCTATTTGCCGCTCTTGATGCGGCCGGTGGTGCGCTTTGTGACCCGGAATCCGGTCGCTCCGAACAATCCGATGCCCTCGCCAATCCCGGCGATCGAGGCGCTGATCGAGGAGCACCAGCTGTTGGGCCGCATCCTGCGCCAGCGGAGCGGGGAGGATGAGACGGCTGCGATCGGCGAGCTCGGAGAGGCGATCGGGCGGGTCGACGTCTTTGCGGATATTCCGGTGCTGATGGCGAAGGCCTTGGCCGAGGGGCTGTCGCTGGAGGGCGGTGGCGAAGCGCTGTCGATCGGAGCTGCCGGTCTTTTCCTGCGCTCCCTCGGGGGCAATCCGATGGATGTTCACCTGCATACGAGCGTCAATTTGCGGCGCTGGCTGCTGCGGCTCGACGGGCTCAGCATCCGCAACAAGGTGTTGCTGCTGTTGACTTGGCAGTCGGGCCCGGAGATCCGCTCCACCGCGGGTCGGATGGAATCGGCGCCACAGCCCGATATGGCCGCCGTCGCCGCCTTGCCGCCGCGCACTCAGGAGGAATTGCTCGACGCGATCACCTACAGCATCTACCACCAGCCGCCGACCGACTGGTCCACGGTGACCAATCTCGGTCTGATGCGCGCGGTGCCGGAGGTCAAGGAAACGGTGAACTTGGCCACGCAATATGTGAAGAGCGGCTACGACCCGCAGGCTTTCATCGCGCGTCTGGCCGAGATCGTGTGCCACGACAATTTCACCGAGATGCACGCCTTCAAGCATCACCAGGCGATCGTCGAGGAATTTTACGCGACGCATGAGCCGTGGCGCTGGATGCATCTAGTCTGCGGCGCCCAGGCCGCGGCGATCTCCTTCGGCAAGAACATGGCGGTCTACGAGGAGTATCTGGAGCTCCTTCACGCCGCATAGCCGAGGCTAGGCAAACCGGGAGGATTTGCGCCTTCCGGTTTTGCTCATCTTCTCAAGGGGGCACACGGCGCTCGCGCCGAGGGTCGGACGTCGACGCCGCTCGACCTTGGCGGTGACGAGCAGGGGCGACCCGGGAATAATGTTAGCTGCCAACCCATCCGCGACGGACGAAATACAGCGAAAATCGCGATTTCGCGTCCGGATAGACCGGTTTGGTGTGAAAAATAAGGCGCGATATCAGCGGGTTAGATGCGAAATTCGTTACTCGGCGGATCAACGAAATTTTTCGCGCCGATCAACGAATTTCACCGTGCTAACAACCGAATAACAATGGAAATGTGGTATCGTACGATCATAGCAATTCTAGATTGACAATCGTGCCTGTTTCCGCTATATCTAATCCCGGTCACCATCAGAGGACAGAATGCCGACCGGGACGAAGGGCAATTACGAGGTGGGTTACGGCAAGCCGCCGCGAAATGCGGGCTTCAAAAAATCTGACGACGTTATTGAACGACGCGCTGAACGAGCCGGTGACGATCACCGAGAACGGCCAGCGCCCCGAGATCGCCAAGCGCGAGGCGGTGATCAAATAGTCGTCAACAAATTCGCGTCAGCTCGAGCAGGATCTTCAGCGATCGCGCAGCGGAGGATGCTGAACCTCGAGGCGCAAGCGCGCTCTTCGGCCGCTCTTCCCCCCGCCGTCGGCCCGGCGGACGAGGACGTCCCGGCCCAGCTCGAGGCGAGGCTCGAGGTGCCATCCGGGATGAGGTCGCAACCGAGAAGTAACGCCAGTGAGGTACCGTGACCCTGAAGCGCCGCCGGCAGACGTTCCGGTCGTCGTCAGTGGGCCTTCAGCCCACGGACAAACTCCGTGGGAAAGCCGGGATCCAGCGCGCCGCGGCTCCCGAGTTTTCAAGCAGCGGCAATGCCTTGCCGACCCTGGAAGCGTCGTGCCGAGGCGAAATAGACCCCGGCTTTTCGCCGGGGTGTCGCGAGAATGCCAGCGCGCCATCGGCTGTTGTGCTCATAATCAGTCGCATTGTCGGCGAGGCGCTCACCCGGCGCAAGGAGGAGGCCTAGCTGCGGCTGGATTTCGCTGCCTTCGCGCAACGCTGTTTTCGCGCGCTCAACCCGCTCGTGGCGTTCGCGATGAACTGGTACGTCGAGGTCATCGCGGCAGAGCTGACCGCAGTG
>DASQCY010000513.1:0-8433 GCA_035634495.1 Allostellaceae bacterium | reverse complement strand
CCCGGCACCGCCTATGACAACAACGTGCTGGGCAAAGATCCGCAGCCGGCCGATATGCAGCACTATGTGCGCACCGCACAAGACAACGGCGGTGTGCATATCAATTCCGGCATCCCGAACCACGCTTTCTATCTCGCCGCGGTGGCGATTGGTGGGAATGCGTGGGAAAAGGCCGGGCAGATCTGGTACGACACGATCCGTGATAAGAGCTTGAAGGCGTCGGCGAATTTCGCGGCCTTCGCCGGTCGCACCGTGGCAAACGCGGGACATCGCTACGGATCGAATAGCGCCGAGCAAAAGGCCGTCAGCGACGCGTGGAACAAGGTCGGCGTAAAGCCGAGCTAGACCAGACCTAGACTGAGCGAAGCACGTTTCGCGGGGCACTCGAGCGGTGCCCCGCCCCCGTTCCTCTCCCTAGCTCGTCGCCGTTGAGAGTGAGCGGATTGACACTATCGGCGCCGCCGCAAACACTCCGCCCACATTGTCGCAAGGACGAGAGGATCGCGTGGCGGAGCAGCGCGGCAGACTAGGCGTCGATATCGGCGGCACCTTTACCGATGTCGCGCTCGAAGTCGGCGGCCGGCGCTACAGCGCCAAGATACTGACGACGCCGGAAGCCCCCGAGCGCGCGGTACTCGAGGCGCTTCACGTGGTATTGCGCGAGGCGGCGCTCACCCCGGCCGATTTGTCGATCATCATTCACGGCACGACGCTCGCGACTAATGCGATCATCGAGCGCAAGGGCGCCAAAACCGCGCTGCTGACCACCGAGGGCTTTCGCGACACGATCGAGATCCGGCACGAGAACCGCTTCGAGCAATACGACGTCAATATCGACCTGCCGCCGCCGCTGGTACCGCGCCGCTTGCGCGTTCCAGTGCGCGAGCGTATCGACGCCCGCGGCCGGGTCCTGGTGCCGCTCGACCAGGCGGCGACGGTGGCACTGGCCGACCGCTTGGCCGCCGAGCGCATCGAATCTGTCGCGATCGGGTTTCTGCACAGCTTTACGAACCCGGCGCACGAGCACCGCGCCGGCGAGATCCTCGCCGAGCGGTTGCCCGGGGTGGCGATCACTTTGTCGAGCGACGTCTCGCCCGAAATGCGCGAATACGAGCGCTTCTCGACGGCCTGCGCCAATGCCTATGTCCAGCCGCTGATCGGCCGTTATCTCGCCGATCTCGAAACGATGTTGCGCCGCGAAGGCTTTGTCTGCCCGCTGTTTTTGATGCTGTCGGGCGGCGGGCTGACCGCGATCGAAACGGCAATCCGCTTTCCGGTGCGGCTGGTCGAATCGGGTCCGGCAGGAGGTGCCATCTTTGCCGCCGAGATCGCCCGCAAATGCAAGCTCGACAAGGTGCTGTCGTACGACATGGGCGGCACGACCGCGAAAATCTGTCTGATCGACGAGCTGAAACCGCAGACCAGCCGCGCCTTTGAGGTGGGACGCATCTACCGCTTCAAAAAAGGCAGCGGCCTGCCGTTGCGCATACCGGTCATCGAGATGGTCGAGATCGGCGCTGGCGGCGGCTCGATCGCCCGGGTCGATCGGCTGAAACGGATCACCGTCGGGCCGGACAGTTCCGGAGCGGATCCGGGGCCGGCCTGCTATGGGCGGGGAGGCGCGGCGCCGACCGTGACAGACGCGGATCTGATACTAGGCCGCATCGATCCCGCGGGGTTCTCCGGCGGGCGCATGGCGCTCGACCGCGTCGCGGCGGAGGCGGCGCTGCGGCGCGAGGTCGCCGAGCCGCTCGATCTGGCGGTCGAGCTTGCGGCACTCGGGGTCAGCGAGATCGTCGACGAGAACATGGCGAATGCCGCCCGTGTACACGCCATCGAGAGCGGCAAGGACGCGCGTGGCCGGACGCTGGTCGCGTTTGGCGGTGCCGCACCCTTGCATGCCGCGCGCATGGCGGAGAAATTGGGGCTCGATCGGGTGCTGGTGCCTTCCTATGCCGGGGTCGGCTCGGCGGTTGGCTTTCTGCGCGCGCCGATCGCCTACGAGATCGTGCGCTCGGCCTTGCAGCGCCTTGATCAATTCGACCCTCAAGCGGCCACTGCGCTCTATGCCGGGATGCGGGCCGAGGCCGAACCGATCGTCCGCCGTGGCGGCGGGGACCAGCCGCTGACCGAGACGCGTTCGGCCTTCATGCGCTACCGCGGCCAGGGTCACGAGATCGCCGTGCCGTTGCCGACCCGACCCTATCGCGACGAAGACGCGGCGCTGCTGCACACAGCCTTTGAAGACGCATATCGCCGCCTCTACAGCCGCGTCATCCCCGGTGTCGAGGTCGAAGTACTGAGCTGGGTCATGCTCCTTTCGGCCCCCCGTCCCGCCGAGAGCGAGACCGTCGCACCCCCGCCCGAGCCGCATACTCCCGAGCCCGCGCGCTTGCGCCCGGTCCTCGATCCCGAAACCGGCGAATTCATCGAAGTGGCGATCCACGGGCGCAAAGATCTGCGGCCGGGCGCCTTGATCCCCGGCCCCGCAATCATCGTCGAAGACGAAACCTCGACCGTCGTCTCCCGCCTCTTCGACGCGCGCATCAATGCCTTCGGCTATATCGAGCTGACTCGGCGCTGAACGCTCAACAGGCAGTAGCTGCAGGTATATTCCAGCAGGCGCTCTGCCCGGTCACTTCGTCCTTTAACTCGATCCTCTCATAATTGAGGTTTATTTGCTCGCGGCCCGCTAAGACCTCATTTTCGGAATCGCCTGTTTGAAACTTTGTGAGCAAAACATTGGTTAGCGTGATCGTAAAAAACGTCGTAAACCCTCCCTGGTCTGTGCGGAGGAAAGTAATAACCCCACTTCCGAGAATGCTCCCTTTAACTAATGCAAGGAACAGGGCAGGCGAGGAACGATCAAGACGCTTGTGGATCATCAAATCGCTGAATACCGGTAGGCTTCGAGCTCTCGAACCTCCTGCAGATCCCGTTACGGGTTCCTGCACATTGCCCGAAAGAGACAAGACTTCGATGTGCCTTGCTGCCCCTCCACGGTTACGCCGCCCGTGATCCCAGGGAGCTTTAGAGTTATCAGATCGGCCGTCGCCGTTGTCGGTACCGCGAGGACAAGAGCGATTGAAACCACCGCGGTGAAATAGCGCAGCAAGCAAGCACAAATGCCTTCGATGGACATCTCCCGTTATTCCAATAATTGAGATGGCGTCCCTAGCAAACGTTCTGCGGCAGAGTTCATCATAACCGGAACCGGTGGGACAGGTAAGCGGCCGGTCTGACGGCGGATATGGGGACAGGCAGGCTTCGCTGACCACGTGACATTGGGCCCCTATGCGTGGGAAACACTACCGATTCGCCCCGGTACGTGATCGGCAAAGTTGCCATAATCGTATTATAAAGTCCGCTTAAAAGGTGGTAGCGGCCGTCTGAAAACGCCGGTCGAGTGACCCGGCCGGCCGACGGCTCCGATCGAAGCGGGCACTACAACTTGCAGGCGAAGTTTGCTGCAGATTTGCTGCAGACGCAACAATTAGCAATTCCAAGCTCTATTTATCATTGCAGACTTGGAGTGATCAAAGGCGCCGCCCGGGTGCGTATCGACCAGTCGGGCCGATCGGGCTACATTGCGAAGATTAATGGGCAGCTCATACAATACCCGGCTGCGGGAGCAGAGTTTAGAGAGATAAGCCGATGCTTGGTAGACCCAACACTGCTTTGTCCCAGATCCACATGCAGATCATGTGGAGCCGGCTCATCGCGGTTGTCGAGGAGCAGGCGCAGACCCTGGTGCGCACAGCGTTTTCGACGACGGTACGCGAGGCCGGGGACCTCTCGGCCGGGGTGTTCGACCGCGACGGCAATATGCTGGCCCAAGCGGTCACCGGCACGCCGGGCCACGTCAATTCGATGGCGGCTGCGGTCAAGCATTTCCTCGACGCCTTCCCGCTGAAGACGATGCGCCCGGGCGACCATTACATCACCAACGACCCGTGGCTGACCTGCGGGCACCTGCACGATCTAACGGTGGTCAGCCCGACCTTTTTGCGCGGCGAGGCGGTCGGGCTATTCGCCAGCACGGTCCATGTCGTCGATATCGGCGGGCTCGGCATGGGGCCCGATGGCCGCCAGGTCTTTGAGGAGGGGCTGTCGATCCCGCTGATGGCCTTGGCCCGCGAAGGCCGGATGAACGAGGACCTCTTGCGGGTGATCCGCGCCAATGTGCGCGAGCCCTTGCAGGTCGAGGGCGACGTCTATGCGCTCGCCGCCTGCAACGACGAAGGCAGCCGACGCCTCGTCGAGATGATGGAGGAGTTCGGGATCACCAATCTCGATCGGCTCGGCGACCACATTATCGAGACCTCGCGCCAGGCGACGATCGAGGCGATCGGTAAGCTGAAGAAGGGCTCTTTTCGCAACAGCATGACGATGGACGGCTATGACCGCCCGTTGATCTTGGCGGCCGAAATGACGATTGGCGACGGTGGCATCCACGTCGATTTTACCGGGACCTCGCCAGCGAGCGCGTTCGGCATCAACGTCGTGCTGAATTACACGCTCGCCTACACCGCGTTTGGGGTCAAATGTCTGGTCGCTCCTGAGGTACCGAACAACGCGGGCTCGCTCGCCCCGATCACGGTCAGCGCTCCAGAAGGTTGCCTGTTGAATGCCAAGCGCCCGCGCGCCGTTGCGGCCCGGCATACCGTCGGCCACCTGCTGCCCGATGTCGTCTTCGGCTGCCTGCACCAGGTCATGGAAGGTGGCGTCCCGGCCGAAGGCGCGTCCTCGCTGTGGATTCCGCAGATCTTTGGCGGTGCTGACGTGCTCGACGAGCTCGGGGCGGAAGAGCTGAGGGCGCCGCTCGACATCAAGCCGTTCAGCACTGCGATCTTCCATTGCGGCGGGGCCGGTGCGCGGCCCGGCAAGGATGGGCTTGATGTGACTGCCTTCCCGAGCGGCGTGCGCACGATTCCCGTCGAGGCGACCGAGACGGTGGCACCGGTATTGTTCCGCCGGCGCGAGTTTCGCGAGGGGTCGGGCGGGGCGGGCCGACACCGCGGCGGTCTCGGTCAAATCATCGAATTAGGCGGCGCCGACGGCACGCCGATCGCGATGCTGTGCAACTTCGAGCGGGTGGGCAATCCCGCTCGCGGGCGCGACGGTGGTGGTAACGGCGCGCCCGGCCGCGTCACTCTGGTGTCGGGCAAGCCGATCGGCCCAAAGGGCCGGCAGAGCGTCCCGGGCGGCGATTTCATCCGCCTCGAACTGCCGGGCGGCGGCGGCTTCGGCGATCCGGCCGGCCGTGATCCCGCACGGGTGGGGGTCGATGTGGCGGACGGGCTGATTTCGCGCGAGGCGGCCGAGCGCGACTACCGCGTCGCCCTTGCCGCCGACGGCACGCCGGATCACGCTGCTACGGCGCGACTACGGGAGATATAGGACGAACGAAAAGGGGTGCTCTGACCAATAGCTTCTTCTTTTGGCCAAGTTCAGCGCGAATCGAGTGGCTCCGTCGTTGCCCCGTGAGCCGAGCGCCAGCCTGTGAGGCACCGCCATTCCCCTGGGCTTTGCGGCCCGGGGTGGACGCTGCTGCCAGTGCGGCGTAGGGTCTGCCGATGGTGCGACCGCTGGCGCCCTATGCGTCGAAGCCGGAGGAGACTCGCGGGCGGCTCCATCCGG
The DNA here is from genome assembly GCA_035634495.1 of Allostellaceae bacterium. Lineage (GTDB taxonomy): Bacteria > Pseudomonadota > Alphaproteobacteria > ATCC43930 > CGMCC-115725 > AP-15. The sequence continues at coordinate 2,793 of DASQCY010000513.1, read as the reverse complement.
AGCCCGAGCATTCGGAGCGCTCGCCGTTTCAGCGCGACCGCGACCGCATAATCCATTCGACCGCCTTCCGCCGGCTGACCCACAAGACGCAGGTCTTCGTCTATCACGAGGGCGATCATTACCGCACGCGGCTGACGCACAGCCTCGAGGTGGCGCAGATCGCCCGTACGGCGAGTCGCGCGCTCGGTCTCGACGAGGATCTAGCCGAAACATTGGCACTCGCCCACGATCTCGGGCACACCCCGTTCGGCCATGCCGGTGAGGAGGCACTCAACGCCGAGATGGTCCGCTTCGGCGGATTCTCGCACAACGATCAGACTTTGCGGGTCCTCACCCGGCTCGAGCGCCGGTATGCCGAGTTCGACGGCCTCAATCTGACGTGGGAAGCGCTCGAAGGCACGGTTAAGCACAACGGCCCGCTGCGGGGTCCCGGCATTGATCGGCCGGTGCCGCCGACGATTGCCGAATACGACCGCCACCATCCGCTCGCCCTCGATACGTTCCCGAGCGCCGAGGCACAAGTCGCAGCCCTCGCCGACGACATAGCCTACAACAATCACGACATCGACGACGGCCTACGCGCCGGGCTGTTCGCGGTCGCCGATCTCGCCGAGGTGCCGCTAGTCGGTCCGGTCTTCCAGTCGGTCGCGTCCCGATATCCGGGGCTCGAAGAGTCGCGCCTGATCCATGAAGCGATCCGCCGGCTGATCGATCGAATGGTCGGCGATCTGATCGTCGAGACCCGGTCGCGCCTCACCGCGAGCAGGGTCGAGTCGGCCGACGAGGTCCGCGCGCTGGGCGCGCCGGTCGTCGCCTTCTCGGCGGAAATGCGTCGCAACGATCGGACCCTCAAGGATTTCCTGCTCGAGCGGATGTACCGGCACTACCGCGTCAACCAAATGAGCTCGAAGGCGCGCCGGGTCGTCCACGACCTGTTCGTGCTCTACCTCGCCGAGCCGCAGTGCCTGCCGAGCGAGTGGCGTGCGCTCGCCACCGGGCCCGACGACGAGCAAAACGCACGGGTCGCGGCCGACTATCTCGCCGGAATGACGGATCGCTTTGCGCTCGACGAGCATCATCGGCTGTTCGATACCTACACTCCGACATGACAAATATCTTTAGTGACTTTCGTCGTCTTGTCCTGGCGACGCTCGGCGATCTGGCGCGACAAGGGTTCCTGCCGTCGGGGCTCGATCTCAGCCGGGTCGCGGTCGAGCCGCCGCGCGATCCGGCCCACGGCGATCTCGCGACCAACGCAGCAATGGTGCTGGCGGCGGCCTTGAAGGAGAACCCGATGGCACTCGCCGAGCGGACCGCCGCCGCCTTGAAGGGACGCGAGCTCGTCACCGGCGACTATCGCGGCTTTGGGTTCACCGTTGCTGCGGCGAGGCCGGGGTTCATCAATATCGGACTGACTCCGGAGGTCTGGCACGCCCAGTTGCGTGCGATACTGCGCGCCGGCACCGCCTTCGGCGACTCGTCAATCGGTGAAGGCGAACGCGTCAACGTCGAGTTTGTTTCTACCAATCCTACCGGGCCGATGCATGCGGCCCACGGGCGGGGTGCCGTGGTTGGCGACGCGCTCGCGGCGTTGCTGTCTAAAGCCGGCTTCAGGGTGTCGCGAGAGTACTACATCAACGATGCCGGAGCCCAGGTCGACGCGCTCGCTCGATCGACCTATCTGCGCTACCGCGAGGCGCTAGGCGAAGCGATCGGGACGATCCCGGAGGGGTTTTATCCCGGCGAGTACTTGGTCGAAACCGGTCGCGCGCTCGCCCAACGAGATGAAGGCAAATGGCTCGGCCGACCCGAGGCGGAGTGGCTCCCGCCGGTTCGGGACTTCGCCGTCGAGCAGATGATGGCGTTGATCCGGGCGGACCTCGGCGGTCTCGGGGTGCGCCACGATTTGTTTGTCTCGGAGCGTAAGCTTATCGAGAACGGGGCGGTCGACGAGTGTCTCGCCGAGTTGGATCAGCGCGGGCTGATTTACACCGGCATATTGGAGCCGCCCATAGGCAAGCCGCCGCCGGATGATTGGGAACCGCGGCCCCTGACATTGTTCCGCGCCACCCGATTCGGGGACGACATTGATCGTCCGCTCAAGAAGTCGAACGGCTCGCTGACCTATTTCGCGGCCGATATCGCCTACCACCGTGACAAGTTCCGGCGGGGTTTTGCGAATTTGATCGACGTCTGGGGTGCCGATCACGGCGGGTACGTCAAGCGGCTGCAGGCCGCAGTACGGGCGGTGACCGATGGTGCGGCAACCCTCGACGTCAAACTCTGTCAACTCGTCCATCTTTTCGACAAGGGCGCGGTGGTGCGCATGTCGAAGCGCGCCGGTACCTTTGTCGCGCTGGCCGAGGTCATCGACAAGGTCGGCAAGGATGTCTTCCGCTTCATCATGCTGACGCGCCGGAACGACCAGACCTTGGAATTCGACTTCGCCAAGGTGACCGAGCAATCGCGGGACAACCCCGTCTTTTATGTACAATATGCGCATGCACGTGCGGCCTCGGTGATGCGGCATGCTGCCGAGCAATTTCCCGAGGATGACCTGTCGGACGTGGCGCTGATCGAAGCACCAATCGAGCGGCTGTCCGATCCCGCGGAGCTCGCGTTGATCCGCCAGCTTGCCGGCTGGCCGCGGCTTGTCGAGAGTGCGGCCGAGGCACACGAGCCGCACCGCATCCCGTTTTATCTCCAGGAGGTGGCGGCGCTGTTCCACGCTCTATGGAACAAGGGCAAGGACGAGGCGACATTGCGCTTCATCCTCGCTGCCGAGCCGGCGCT
>DASQCY010000512.1:0-7681 GCA_035634495.1 Allostellaceae bacterium | reverse complement strand
GAGGCTGTAGGGGCTCTCGATGACGAGCAACGGATGGCTGCAGATCGCGCTGTTTGGCGTGATCGTCATCGCGATCACGAGGCCGTTTGGCGGCTACATGTACCGCGTGTTCGCCGGCGAGCGGACGTTTCTGAGCCCGCTGCTGCGTCCGATCGAGCGCCTTATCTATTGGTGTTGCGGCGTCGACGAGACCGAGGAGCAGCCCTGGCATACCTATGCGGTCTCGATGGTGCTTTTCGGAGTCGCCGGCTTCGTCACGCTCTACGCGCTCGAGCGCCTGCAATGGTATCTGCCGTTCAACCCGCAAGGGCAGGCCGGGGTAGAGCAAGTGCTGGCGTTCAACACCTCGGTGAGCTTCGTCACCAACACGAATTGGCAGTCCTACGTACCCGAGACCACGATGGGCTACCTCGTCCAGATGGCGGGGCTCACGGTCCACAATTTCGTCTCGGCCGCTGTCGGCATAGCACTGGCGATCGCTTTGATCCGCGGCTTCGCCCAGCACGAGGCGAGCGGTCTTGGCAATTTTTGGGTCGATATCACCCGCTGCACGCTCTACATCCTGCTGCCGATTTCAGTGGTCGTAAGCCTGTTCCTCGTCTGGCAAGGCGTGCCGCAGAACCTGGGTGCTTATGTCGATGCGACGACTTTGACGGGGGCCAAGCAGACGATCGCCCAGGGACCGGTCGCCTCGCAGGAGGTGATCAAGGTTCTCGGCACCAACGGCGGCGGCTTCTTCAATGCGAACTCCGCCCATCCCTACGAGAACCCGACAGCCCTCACCAACCTCGTTCAGATGCTGTTGCTGATCGCGATCGCCGCGGGGCTGACCAACGTGCTCGGCCGCATGGTGAGCGACGAGCGCCAGGGCTGGGCGATCTTTGCCGTGATGGGTATCCTGCTCTTTATCGGTGTGATGACCGTCTATTGGTCCGAATCGCGCGGCAATCCTGCCTTCGCCGCGTTCAACGTCGATTCCACGTCGAGCGCTCTGCAGGCGGGGGCAACATGGAAGGCAAGGAGGTCCGCTTCGGGATAACCCCGTCTGCGCTCTTCGCGACCGTCACTACCGACGCGGGCGGCGCGGTCGATGCGATGCATGATAGCTTTCTGCCGCTGGGCGGCACGGTATTGATCGTCAACATGGCGCTGGGCGAGGTCACCTTTGGCGGCGTCGGCTCGGGCCTCTACGGCATGCTGGCCTTCGCCATTGTCACGATGTTCGTCGCCGGGTTGATGGTCGGCCGTACGCCCGAATATCTCGGCAAGAAGCTCGAGGCGCGAGAGGTCAAGATGACCATGCTCTCTCTCCTCAGCTACTCGCTGTCGATATTGGGATGTACGGCGCTCGCAGCCGCAATACCGCAAGGGGTGGCGGGTATCGCCAACGCCGGCCCGCACGGGCTCAGCGAGATCCTCTACGCCTTCGCTTCGGCCACCGGCAACAATGGCAGCTCGTTCGCCGGCCTCTCCACCAACACCCTGTTCTACAACATGATGCTCGCCGCCGCGAGGGCGATGGGACGGTTCATCTATGTGATCCCGCTGCTTGCGGTTGCCGGCTCGCTTGCGCAGAAAAAGCGCCTTGCGCCCTCGGCCGGATCCGTTCCGACCCATAGCCCGCAATTCGTTGGCTTACTGGCCGGGGTCGTGTTGATCATGGGTGGGGTCGCTTATTTCCCTGCCGTGTCGCTCGGACCCATCACCGAGCAGGTGGCGATGAACCACGGTACCCACTATCCGGCTCCTTGATCGTCAGACGACGAGGCAGCCACTAACCGCTACGAAATCGTCGGCAAGCCTGATCTAGGTCAATTCGTCAGACTCTCCCCGGCAATATACTGAATGAAGCTAGTGGAGACTGCCGTGAAATTTTTACGGTTCGCTTATGTCGGAAGACGTTTATGCCTCTCGAATCTTAATGCTCAGGGGTGCACTTGATGTGCACCAGCTAATCCTGACTCGGGTTCGGCGCCACGGAGCACGCCCGATAAGGGATAAACTCGTGGGTTGCTGCCATGCTTGATACCGTCATGATCGCGCTCGGCGTCGGGTTTTTCGTCGCCTCGGTCCTCTATGTGCTCGCTTGTGAAAGAATGTGAGATGTTGCTCGACTATGCCCTCGGCTCGATCGTGACCATCGTGATCATGGTCTATCTCGTCTACGCGCTGATCAATCCCGAGCGGTTCTAGGAGCTTTCGATGACCATTAGCGGATGGGTCCAGATCGCCCTGTTCAGCGTGATCGTGATCCTGATCACCCGGCCACTCGGCGGCTATATGACGCGGGTCTTCGCCGGCGAGCGCACCTTTCTAAGCCCGATTCTGCGGCCGGTCGAACGAGCCGTCTACTGGTGCTGCGGCGTCGACGAGAAGGAAGAACAGCACTGGCTCACCTACGCAGTCGCTTTGCTGTTCTTCAGCGTCGCCGGCTTCGTGACCTTGTACGCGCTGCAGCGGTTGCAGTGGTATCTGCCGTTCAACCCGCAAGGCCAGACCGGGGTCGCGCCCGACCTCGCCTTCAATACCTCGGTCAGCTTCATCACCAACACGAACTGGCAAGCCTATAGCGGCGAGACCACGATGGGCTACCTCGTGCAGATGGCCGGGCTCACCGTTCACAACTTTGTTTCGGCGGCGACCGGCATCGCCCTGGCGCTGGCGCTGATCCGTGGGTTCGTGCGGCGCGAAGCCAAGACAATCGGCAATTTTTGGGTCGATCTGACCCGCGGCACACTCTACATCCTGATACCGATCTCGATTGTCGGCGCACTGGTATTGGTCTGGCAGGGGGTTCCGCAGAATCTGGGCGCGTATGTCGACGCGACGACCCTCGAAAGTGCCAAGCAGACGATCGCGCAAGGTCCGGTCGCCTCGCAGGAGATTATCAAGGAGCTGGGCACCAACGGCGGCGGGTTCTTCAACGCCAACTCGGCGCATCCGTACGAGAACCCGAACCCTTTGACCAATTTGCTCGAGTTGGTCGCTATCTTCGCGATCGGCGCCGCTCTGACCAATGTGTTGGGCCGGATGGTCGGTGACGAGCGCCAGGGTTGGGCGATCTTCGCCGCGATGGGCTTGCTGTTTCTCGTCGGCGTGACCATCGCCTACTCGTCCGAATCGCATGGCAACCCTGCCATGGCTGCTTTCAATGTCGACAGCGCCTCGAGCGCAGTGCAGGCAGGCGGCAACATGGAGGGCAAGGAGGTGCGGTTCGCCCCAGCGCTTTCGGCGTTGTGGGCGACCGTGACGACCGACACCTCCTGCGGTGCCGTCAACTCGATGCATGACAGCTACCTGCCGATCGGCGGGGCGGTGCCAATGGTCAACATACAGCTGGGCGAGGTGATCTTTGGCGGCGTCGGTTCCGGTCTCTATGGTATACTTGCTTTCGCGATCGTCGCGATGTTCGTCGCCGGGCTGATGGTCGGGCGCACACCCGAATATCTCGGTAAAAAGCTCGAGGCGAAGGAGGTCAAGATGACGATCCTCGCGCTGTTGAGCTTGCCGCTGTCGATCCTCGGCTGGACCGCGCTGGCGACGGTTCTCCCAGCCGGCCTCGCGGGCATCGCCAATGGCGGACCGCACGGGTTTTCCGAGATCCTCTACGCTTACACCGAGGGTACCGGCAACAATGGCAGCGCCTTTGCCGGGCTTTCCGCGAATACGATGTTCTACAATCTGACGATCGCCGGAGCGATGCTGATCGGGAGGTTCATCTTTGTCATCCCGCTACTGGCAGTCGCAGGATCGCTTGCGCAGAAGAAGCTTCTCGCCCCGTCGGCCGGCACCTTCCCGACCAATCGACCGCTGTTCGTCGGCCTATTGATGGGGGTCATCCTGATCATGGGCGGCCTCACCTATTTCCCGGCCGTCTCGCTCGGGCCTGCGGTCGAGCAGGTCGCGATGAACCAGGGCAAGCTCTTCCCGGCGCCGTGAGCCACGGAATTCCTAAGGGACATTCACTATGACCGACATCTCCCCGACTTTCGGGACGCCGCCAACCGAGCTCATCAGGCGTCATGTGCGGCCGCTTGCGATCCTCGATCGCTCGCTGATCGTGCCGGCAATCTGGGCCTCGTTCCGCAAGCTCGATCCGCGCACCTTGGTCAAGAACCCGGTCATGTTCTGCGTCGAGATCGTCTCGGTCCTGACCACGTTCTTCTTCCTACGCGATCTAATCTCCGGCGCCGGCACCGTAGTCGGCACCAACGCGCTGTTCTCGGGCCAGATAACGGTGTGGCTGTGGTTCACGGTGCTCTTCGCCAACTTCGCCGAGGCGGTCGCCGAAGGGCGCGGCAAGGCTCAGGCCGACGCGCTGCGCCGGACCCGAACCGAGACCAAAGCCAAGCGTCTGCAGGCCGCCAATTCGCGCAACTTCGAGCTTGTCGACGCCACTGCGCTCAAGCCGGGAGATTTTGTGCTCGTGGAAGCGGGGGATTTCATCCCTAGCGACGGCGAGGTGATCGAAGGGGTGGCCTCGGTCGACGAGTCGGCGATCACTGGAGAATCCGCGCCAGTTATCCGCGAGAGCGGCGGCGACCGCTCGGCGGTCACCGGCGGCACACGCGTCACGTCCGACTGGCTTAGGGTGCGAATTACAGCGGCGCAGGGCTCGACCTTCCTCGACCGAATGATCGCGCTCGTTGAAGGTGCCGTGCGGCAGAAAACGCCGAACGAGATCGCGCTCAACATCTTGCTCGCCGGCATGACGCTGATTTTTGTCTTCGCCACCGTCACGATCCCGAGCTTTGCTTCTTACGCCGCGGGCGCCGTTTCGGTTGTGGTTTTGATCGCGCTTTTCGTCTGCCTGATCCCGACGACGATCGGTGCTTTGTTGTCGGCGATCGGCATCGCTGGTATGGACCGGCTCGTGCGCTTCAACGTGCTCGCGATGTCGGGCCGCGCAGTCGAGGCCGCGGGCGATGTCGACACCCTGCTGCTTGACAAGACTGGCACGATCACGCTCGGCAATCGCCAGGCGACCGAGTTTCTCGGACTTCCCGGGGTCGACGAGGCCGAGCTCGCCGATGCGGCGCAGCTCGCCTCGCTGTCCGATGAAACACCGGAAGGCCGGTCGATCGTGGTCCTGGCCAAGGAAAAATATGGGCTGCGCGGGCGCGAGATGGCTCCGCTCAACGCGACTTTTGTCCCGTTTTCGGCCCAGACCCGAATGAGCGGCATCGATGTCGAGGGTTCCTCGATCCGCAAGGGGGCGGTCGATGCGATTATCGCGTTCGCCGAAGGCGGGGCCACCGGACCGCTGTGGCGCGGCGCTGCCGCCGGCGCCCAGGCGGCGTTGCGCGCTGCACCCGTCTCCGACGCGGTGCGCCAGGTGACCGTTATCGCCGAGCGGATCGCCAGAGAGGGCGGCACGCCGCTCGCCGTCGCCAAGGACGATCGTCTGTTGGGCGTGGTCCATCTCAAGGACATCGTCAAGGGCGGCATTCGCGAGCGCTTCGCCGAATTGCGCCAAATGGGCATCCGCACTGTGATGATCACCGGCGACAACCCGCTGACCGCGGCCGCAATCGCTGCGGAATCGGGAGTCGACGATTTTCTCGCCCAGGCAACGCCGGAGGAAAAGCTCAAGCTGATCCGCGAGGAGCAGGCCAAAGGCAAACTCGTCGCGATGTGCGGTGACGGCACCAACGACGCACCGGCCCTGGCGCAATCGGATGTCGGCGTCGCGATGAATACCGGCACAATGGCGGCGCGCGAGGCCGGCAACATGGTCGATCTCGACAGCGACCCGACCAAGCTCATCGAGATTGTCGAGATCGGCAAGCAACTGTTGATCACGCGCGGGGCGCTGACCACCTTCTCGATCGCCAACGACGTTGCGAAATACTTCGCGATTATTCCGGCGATGTTCGTAGCATTTTATCCGCAGCTCGCCGTTTTGAACGTAATGCATCTGCAGACGCCGGAGAGCGCCATTCTTTCGGCGATCATCTTCAACGCGTTGATTATCATCGCGCTGATCCCGCTGGCGTTGCGAGGCGTGCAATATCGCCCGACCGGTGCGGCGAGCATCTTGCGCCGCAACCTGCTGATTTACGGCCTCGGCGGCATCCTCGTGCCGTTCATCGGCATCAAGCTGATCGATCTCGCCGTCACCGCCATTGGCCTTGCCTGAGGATCACGTTCCATGTTGAGACAGATCCGTCCCGCTATCATGATGATCGTCGTCATGACGGTCATCACCGGTCTCGTCTATCCGCTAGGCATGACCGGGCTCGCGCAGCTCATCTTTCCCCATCAAGCCAATGGGAGCTTGATCGAGAAGGACGGTGCAGTGATCGGCTCCGAGCTGATCGGCCAGAACTTCACGGACGACAAATATTTCCACGGCCGCCCCTCGGCGACGACCGAGCCCGACCCGAACGACCCGACAAAAACGGTGCCCGTGCCTTATGCCGCCGACAATTCCGGCGGTTCTAATCTCGGGCCGACGAGCCAGGCGCTGATCGATCGCGTCAAAGACGATGCGGAGAAGTTTACGGCGGAAAACCCGTCCCCGCCGATCCCGGTCGATCTCGTGACCACCTCGGCGAGCGGCCTCGATCCCGACATCACGCCCGCCGCCGCCGAGTTCCAGGTGCTGCGAGTGGCAAAGGCCCGCAACCTGCCGGAGGAAAAGGTCCGCGCCGTCGTCGCCGAGGCGACCCAAGACCGGTTTCTCGGCGTACTCGGCGAGAAGCGGGTCAACGTCCTCGAGCTCAACCTGGCGCTCGATCAACTACACTGAACCAGGCTCGGTCGACCACCTAACACACCGATTCGGGCCAACCGGCCCGAACTCGTGAACGTTTGCTCCGGTCCATATGGATTCTTTAGGGACGCATCCCGATATTCCTGTTTCAGGCGCGACGAAGTCGGCCTGAAACATTCTCTAACCAAGTTCGAGACGTGGAGATTCGCATGGCCGATCTCGTCGACCTTGCCATTCCGGCCAATGCCCAAGCGGCCGCCGAGGCTCTGGGCCTCAAGGTTCACCGTAGCGTGACCAGTGGGGCGCGGGTTCGTCAGATACCACGCGAGGAGGCCGAGATCGCACTCGAATGTCTGCGCGATTGGGGGATCTCCGCGCGCATTCTGGAGGACGTGCCAGGCGGTCCGCGGTCATGAGCAAGAAGAAGGACCGCGCCTGGTTTGTTTGCCCGCAATGGGCGGCGTTGGTTTCGGCGCATTATGCGAGCGATACCGAGGCGAGTCGGGCATTAAAAGCCGATACTAAGGTGCTGACGAAGCTGCGCGCGGGAACACCCGTCCCAAAATCGACAATACTCAAGATGCTGCGCCGTTATGCGACCCGGCATGATCTCGCCTCGCCGGTCGGCGAGCTGGTCGTCGACACGAGATCCTCCTGATAGCATGAACGGAGGGTTGATAAATCGAGATTAATCTATGTTGGAGATAGCCTCCAACGAGATGCAGAAAGCGCGGTGGCCGCGTCCGGACCTATATAGCGAGCGTTGGTGATAATGTCAATTGAAGAATTGATCTATATGCGAAAAAAGCAAATCAGGAGGCTGGCTGCCAAATTCCGCTGCCAATCCGCTGCCGACAGCGTTTACGGCAAACGAAATTCCGCTGCCGGCAAGGTGGGCAAATCGTATCCAAGTAATTGATATACATTTCTATTTCGGTGTTGAGGGGACGCTTTTCCGGGGCTAAA
>DASQCY010000511.1:0-3193 GCA_035634495.1 Allostellaceae bacterium | reverse complement strand
GGACGCGCTTGAAATCGCATTGGTAGAAAATCTCCAACGCGAGGATCTGTCCCCACTCGAGGAAGCAGAGGCCTATAGCCGGTTGATGGAGGAATTCGGCCGCACCCAGGCGAGCCTCGCCGAGGCGGTCGGCAAGAGCCGTAGCCACGTGGCGAATATGATCCGTCTGTTGTCGCTGCCGGCTCCGGTGCGCCGGCGGCTCGACGAGGGCGAGCTTTCCGCCGGCCACGCACGCGCGCTGCTCGCCGCCGCGGACCCGGTGGCACTGGCCGAAGAAGTCGTGCGCCGCGGGCTCAACGTCCGCGCCACCGAGCGGCTCGTCCAGCGCCGCGCCATAACACCACCCCCGAAGCGGCGCCCGCGTGACGCGGACACCGTGGCGCTCGAACGCGAACTCGCGGCGGTCCTCGGGTTGCGCGTCACCCTCGAGGCAAAGAAGCGCGGCGGTGCACTGACGCTGCATTATGCCAGCCTCGACCAACTCGACCGGGTGCTGCGCCTGTTGCGGGCCGGCTGAAGATTTTAGAAAAGGCGCGCGCGGAGGGAGCTTAGGATCGAGGCTGTTTTGTTGTTTTCGCTCCCTGCCGCTGTGCGGATTTCGTTGATATCCGAAGCGGAATTCGTTGTTTCGTAAGTCGCGATTTTTGTCTGTAACCTACTGATATATCGTAGATCTTATACGCTTCTTGGCGTGTGATTCGGGCTTTGGGTCGCGATTTTCGTTGTATTTGTACGCTCACGGAGTGGCTGAGCCGCCGCCCGCGCCGGTCTGGGAGCAGGGCCCGATGGGGTGACCTGCGAGTCGGGCGAGTTCCGCCCGCAGCGCGGCCAGCGTGTCGCGATCGCGCCGCTCCGTCCGCGCGAGTGCAATCGGCATTTCTGCCACCACTCGCCCCGGCGCCGGCGATAGCACCAAAATGCGATCGGCGAGCTCGACCGCCTCGGCGAGATCGTGGGTGACGAACAGTACCGTGGCGGGTCGTGTCGACACGAGACGAAGCAGCAGGCTGCGTAACCGGTCCGCCGCGGCGGCATCGAGCGACAGGAAGGGTTCGTCCATCAGCAAGAGGTCGGGTGCGATCGCAAAGGCGCGGGCGAGCGCCGCCCGCCGGGCCATCCCGCCCGACAACTGCGCCGGATAAGCGTCGGCCACGTCGGCAACCCCGATATCGGTGAGGAGGCCCTCCAGCTCCACCCGATCGGCATTGCGCGCCAGGACCAGCGCGATGTTCTCACGCACGGTTCGCCAAGGCAGCAAGCGCGGGCTCTGAAAAACGTAGCCGATCCGCGGTGCGCCGCGATCAGACGGCGTAAAACTCAGAGCACCGGCGAAATCGCGGTCGAGGCCGGCGATGATGTTGAGGAGGGTCGTTTTGCCGCAACCCGAGGGCCCGGTGATCACGCAGAACTCGCTGGGCGCGACGCATGCCCGCAGGTTGCGCAGCGCTGTCACCGGCCTCGCGCCAGCGTGACCGGGGTAGGTCTTCTCGCAAATGTCGACGGAGACCCGGACGGTCACCGGCGCCATCTCGCCAGCCGCCGTTCCAGCGGTTGCAGAACACCCCACTCCACCGCGAGTACGACAGCGACGAAGGCGAGCGCGTAGGCGATCAAGCGCCTGACGTCAAAAAGCTGGAAGAAGACCTGGATCGCGTAGCCGATGCCATCTGGGCGGCCGAGCAGCTCGACGACCAGCACGATCTTCCAGATCAGCGCGAGCCCGGTGCGGGAAGCAACCAGAAAAAACGGAGACAGCTGGGGCAAGATGACATGGCGCAAGGTGCGCCAGACACCGAGATGGAAGCTCCTCGCCATGTCCGCGAGATCGCGGTCGAGAGTGCGCGCACCCTCGCGCAAGGTCACCACCACGGTCGGCAGCTTGCTGAGCGCCACCGCGCTGATCGCGGCGGCTTCCGTGAGACCGAGCCAGACATAGAGCAGCACGGCAATGACGAGAGCCGGCAGATTGAGCAGCAGCACGACCCCGCTGTCGAGCAAGGTGTCGGCGGCTCGCGAGCGCCCCATCGCGAGGCCGATCGCCGTCCCGAGAGCCATCGCCAGGGTGAAGGCGATTGTGACGCGGGCTAGAGTGGCGCCAAGATGATGGAGCAGATCGCCGCGGACGGCCTCATCGACAAGAGTGGTCAGCACGGCTCCGGCACCCGGGAACAGCCTGCTATGCGCGAGCCAGGCCGCCACCTCCCAGGCGGCGAGCACAACGAGCAGCGAGGCTGCGCGCTCGGCGAGTGCAGCCGGGAACCGCGCCATCACTCTCCCCGTGTCAGTACCGCACCCAGTCCAGGAAAGTCCCCGGCGCGAGATCGGGGCTCGATCCGACGAGCGTCGTCCCGCCGATTTCCGCGAGCAACCGATAGAGTCGCGCCGCAGACTCTCTTTCTGCCACGGCCCAATGGCGCGGGATCCCCTGTCGGTAGGCATCGCGCAGCTTGATCAGCTCGGCTGTACTGGCGGCGCCGGTCAGAGGAGCGATCCTTTCCCACTCCGCGTCGGAATCCGCGAGGATGGCATTTGCCGCTCGGCTCGCATCAAGAAACCCGTCGAGGGGCGCCTGGTTCTCCGTGGCCCACCGTGCGGATACGATAAAGCCGGTGAGTGGGAGATCGCTAGGAATCCCGAGGGCCGCAAGAGCGTCGCCGATCGAGAGCAGGCGGCGCATACCGCGTGCCTCGAGCTTCGCGGCGAAAGGCCAATATGTCAGCACGGCGTCTAGCCGTTCTGCCGCGAGCTCCTCGCTCAGCAGCGGCGGAGCTCCGAAGCTCTTGTGGACCTGCGCGTCGAGATCCAGCTCGAAGTTTGTGCGGGCGTAAAGGCGCAGCACCAGCCAGCTCTTGTCGATCGCGCTGCCGGCGATCCCGAGCCGCTGGCCGGCGAGGCCGGCGACATCGCGGATCGGTGATGCTGCGGGCACGATCAGGCTGCCGACCGCGCTCGAAAACGGGATGAAGGTTAGATCGCCGCCCTCGGCCCGCTGCCTCGAGACCCATAACCAATCCGACACGATCAGGTCGACGCGGCCGGCTTGCAAGGCGAGCTGGGCTGCCGGCGTGGCGGCGAGCTCCAAGGTCTCGATCCGTATTCCATGCTTTTGGTCGAGACCGTGCTTGGCGATGACGTCGAGCAACCAGCTCAAAGTGCCGTAGCGTAGCGACCCGACCCTGATCGTGGGCTCCGC
>DASQCY010000510.1:0-4092 GCA_035634495.1 Allostellaceae bacterium | reverse complement strand
CGCGATAATCGCGATCACAACAAGACCGCCATTGACTGCGTCCACCTCGTCGTTCGTTAGCTCGCGGATGTCGCTTATCTGCTGCGTGCTCATGATCTTAGCCTCCAAGGATAGAGGGCCAATTTCCTGCCATCGACTTGGAGACCTTCGCATACAATTGCTTCCGACACTGTGATCGCGATCACAAGTTTGTCGATTTTCGCATGATCGGGCCGCCACCTGCCTGACTGTCCATTCCGCAGGGCCCCCGTTGTTCGGCTATTACAAGCGTGGTTCAGCGCTCCGAGACGCTGTTCGGGGGCGCCGGGGCACGGCATAATGGGCGGGGGCTTGGGGGCTGTGATGGCCCTCACAATTAGAGCCCCTCCGAGCGCGTAAGATCGGCCGTCCCAACTGGTGGGAGCAGGCCTATGACCGACCTCTTTCGCAAGGAAGCCGTCTCGCATGCCACCCGGCGACTGTCGGGGACGGTCGTTCTCGCCACGCCGCTGTCGGTTCGCTTGCTCGGGCTTTTCTTCGGCGGGATCGTTGTTGCGTCCGTCCTATTCGCTTCCATGGCAAGCTTTGCGCGCAAGGAGACGGTCACCGGATGGCTCATTCCCGACCAAGGCCTAATCCGGGCAACCGCCCTCGCCGCAGGCTCCGTCCAGGCGGTCAGCGTCATTGAAGGAGAGGTCGTGGAAGCCGGCGCGCGGCTGGCGGACATCAGGATCGGCAGCGAGACCGCCGCCGGCAATGTCGGCGAGATGGTAGCGCAGCAACTGCGCACGGAGGCGGAGGCCACGCGGGAACGCGCCCGCTCACGAATCGAGCGGCTCAATGCGGAAACCGAGCAATCCTTGGCCCGCCTAGTGAAGCTGGACATCGAATTGCAGCAGATTCAGACGCAGGCTGCGTTGCAGGAACAGCGCCTCAAGAGCGCAGGCCAGGAGCTGGCGCGCTCAGAGGACATGGCGGCCCGAGGCCTTCTGGCGCGGCAGAACCTTGAGGCAAGGCGGCAGGGCGCGCTTGCTACCGAACAGGATCTCGCCGGTCAGCGGCGGCAGATCGCTGCGATCGAGCGGGAGATCGCGGACATTAACGCGCGCATGTCGGCGATCATCATTGAAAAAGAAACCACCAGCGCTGAGAGTCGCTTAGCCGAAGCAAGCCTCGAGCAGCGCATCATCGATGCCGAGGCGCACCGGGGTCAGCTGGTGCTCGCGCCTATTGCGGGCAGGATCGCGGCACTGCCCGTTACCGTCGGCCAGTCGGTCGCGCTGGGTGCAACCGTGGCTGTGATCGTGCCGCAAGGCGGCACGCTCGAGGCCGAGCTGCTCGCGCCGACCCGCGCCGTGGGCTTCGTTCGCCCCGGCCAGGAGGTCTCCTTGATGCTGCAGGCCTTTCCGCACCAGCGGTTCGGCACGGTCAAGGGCTGGGTCAGAACAATGTCGAATACGGTGCTCGGCCCCACCGAAATCTCCATTCCGGGTCTCAGCATTCAGGAGCCAGTCTTTCGCGTTCGCGTGGCGCTGTCGCGCGACGTCATCCAGGCCTATGGTGAGACAATCCCGTTACAACCCGGAATGCTGCTCTCAGCCGATATCGTGTTTGATCGCCGATCGCTGATCCGGTGGTTGTTCGATCCTGTGTTCGCGGTGGCGAACCGGTCATGAGCCTGCCTGAGCAGATCAACTTCTCGCGCCGACGCCGGCTGCCGCTCGTGCTGGCCAGCGAAGCAGCCGAGTGCGGGCTTGCCTGCGTCGCAATGGTTGCTCGCTGGCACGGTCATGACGTGGACCTCAATGGCCTGCGCCAACGGTTTACCTTATCGATGTCGGGCATCTCGCTGCGCAGCCTGATGGGACTTGCCGACCAACTAGGGTTCTCCACCCGGCCGCTGCGGGTCGAGCTTTCCGCCCTTTCTAAGGTGAAGACGCCGGCGATCCTGCACTGGGACCTCAACCATTTCGTCGTCCTCGACTCCATCACTGCCAAGGGAGTCGTGATCCACGACCCGGCGATCGGCGTGCGCAAGCTTCCTCTTCCGGATGTCTCCAAGCATTTCACCGGCGTCGTGCTCGAACTGACGCCTGCGGCAAGCTTCCGTCCGGTGGTCGCCAGGTCGCCGATCCGCCTGTCTAGCCTTTGGTCGCAGACGACCGGCATGGGTAGCGCGCTCGCGCAAGTGATCGCGTTGTCAGCCGCGCTGCAGATTGCCGCCTTCGCGGCGCCGTTCCAGATCCAGCTCGTCGTCGATGAGGCGGTGTTCCACGCCGATCAGGACCTTCTGGTCGTTCTGGCGCTCGCGTTTGGCGCCCTCGTCGTCGTCCAGGCCTCGATCGAGGCGCTGCGCGGCTGGACGCTACGCGTATTCGGCCATCTCCTGAGCTTCCAGATTGTCGGAAACCTCGTGCGTCACCTGCTGCGGCTGCCGGCCGATTTCTTCGAGAAGCGCCATGTCGGCGATATCCTGTCGCGTATCGACGCGGCACAGCCGATCCAGGATGCGATCACGCGCGGCATCGTCGCGGCGATCATCGACGGCGTAATGGCGTTCATTGCCGCTGCGATCCTGTTCTTCTACTCGGTGATGCTGGCCGCGATTGTGCTCTTTGCCACCCTCCTACACCTGGCACTCGTCTTTGCGCTCTATCCCGGGATGCGCCACCGAATGGAGGAGGAAATCCTGGCCCGCGCCAAGGAACGGTCACATCTCATGGAATCGGTGCGGGCGGCGACCATAATCAAGCTGATGGGCCGCGAAGCCGAACGCGAGAGCGCCTGGCGTAATCTCTATGCAGAGGTCACCAATGCCGGGGTCTCGGTCGGCAAGTATCAGATCGGGTTCGGCTTCATCCAGACGCTGCTTTCCGGCTTGGTCAATGTGATCGTCATCTATCTCGGTGCCCGCCTGATTCTGACCGGGCAGGGTTTCTCGGTTGGCATGCTGTTCGCATTCCTTTCGTTTCGGCAGACGTTCAACGAGCGCGCCGTTGGCTTCATCAATCAGCTAGTCCAATTCCGCCTGCTGGGACTGCATCTCGATCGTCTTGCCGACATCGTCACTGCCGTTCCTGAAGCCGAAGCCGCAACGGCGCAGCGTCTTGAGGTCAAGGGCGCAATCAAGGTTCGCGAGCTGTCGTTCCGCTATGGCGTCGCCGACCAGTTCGTCCTCCAGGACGTCAACTTCGAGGTGATGCCGGGCGAGTTCGTCGCTATTACCGGGCCATCGGGCGGCGGCAAGACCACTTTCTTGAAATTGTTGCTCGGACTGCACCGCGCGACATCGGGGACGATCGACCTGGACGGCAATCGGGCGGATCCCGAGCTGTGGCGGGCGTGGCGCGCGCACGTGGGCGTCGTTTCGCAGGACGACCGGCTACTGTCCGGAACGATCGCCGACAACATTGCATTTTTCGATCCGGACTTGGATATGGCAAAGGTGCTAGCCGCCGCCGCGGCCGCACAGGTCCACGATGAAATCATGCGCGCGCCCATGCAATATCTCGGCCTCGTGGGCGACATGGGATCGACGCTATCGGGCGGGCAGCGGCAGCGCGTGCTGCTGGCGCGTGCGCTCTATGGCCAGCCGCGCGTCCTCCTGCTCGACGAAGGTACGGCCAACCTCGATGAATCGACGGAAGAAGCGATCGCTGACCTCATCGAGAAAATGCCGATCACCCGCATCGTTGTGTCGCATCGACCAGCGCTGATCCGTCGCGCCAAGCGCCTTTTCCTCGTGAAGGACCGTCAAATCACTGAAGTGCCGCGGCGGGATCCGGCGGTGGTTGAGACGTTGCGAAGCGCATAGTCGGCCGTTAAGAATTCTCAGGGCCCGCGCTCGCATCATGCGGACCGGCACAGCATCAAAAGCGGACTCATGCAGTGCAGCTCCGAGGAGCATCTTCAAGGTGCCGGATTTAGTTGGCCACGTTTTTCTACGTGATCTGTCATTGGGCGAGATTTGCGTGTCGTTGGAACCGTCCACTCTTCCGCCTCCGGACTGCGCAAACAATGCCCTATTTAGGTCAATGTGGCGCCATTGCGACGGGCGGAGATATGCCGATCGACCTCTAGGGGCGGGAGGGACGCAATGCGAACTCTATGTAC
>DASQCY010000509.1:0-6437 GCA_035634495.1 Allostellaceae bacterium | reverse complement strand
ACATCGTTTCCCTGGCGCATGCCTTGGGTCGGGTCGTGGCTCTCCCAGAACAGCTTCAGGAGCGCCTCGTAGCTCGCGATCTTCGGGTCATAGACGACGAGCACGGCCTCGGTGTGACCCGTGCGTCCGCTGCAGACCTCCTCGTAGGTCGGGTTGGGGGTGGTGCCACCGGCGTAGCCGACGGCGGTGACCCACACCCCCGGAGCCTGCCAGAACACCCGCTCGGCCCCCCAGAAGCAGCCGAGCCCGAAGACCGCCTTTTCCAAGCCCTCGGGATAGGGCCCGACGAGTGGGCGGCCGCTGACAAAGTGCCGCGCCGGGACCGGCATCGCTTCGGTTCTTCCCGGCAGGCACTCGCCGGGCTCGGGAACGACCAGTTTGCCACGCATAAACGGCCACATCTCTGCGCCCCTTCGTTGAAATCCGGCGGCATAACCGCGCGCTGCCTGGATGTAGGCAAGCGACCGCTCCGCGCCAACGGCGCTCGCGCTACACCGGCAAAAATGTCACCCCGCAGGTTCTTTCGATTAACGTTGTTCCTACGTGCCAAAAATCCCGATTTCCGATAGAGTGGCGATCCAGACGGCGCTACAGAAAGGCTCCGGGGGGTGCGCCGTTTGCTCGTCCACGTTGATGCGATCGCGCGCCGAAGGGCCTACCGCTCTCGTCACGATGGACGGCTTGGGGACGCATCGACGATATCATGATCCGGGAGGGGATGCCGAAATGACCCGCCGCTTCGTTCTCACCACCCTGTCGCTCCTGATCGCTACGACATTGCTGGCGGCGGCTCCGCCGAACGCCATTGCCGCAGATGCGAACGTTTTTATGAACGAGCTGTGGAACCGGGCAGTCGAGGTTCTCAGCAAGAAGGTCCCTCTCACAGAGAGGCTGGCGCGGTTCCGCCAATTGTTCCACGCGGATTTCGATGGTCCCGGGATCGCCCGTTTCGTTCTCGGCCGCTATTGGCGGAGCGCGAGTGAGGAAGAGCAGCAGGAGTATCTGAAGCTATTCGAGGACTACGTGGTCTTTGTCTACGGCACCCGCCTCTCCAACTTCAGCGGTGAGACGTTCAAGGTCCGCGGCACCCGAACCGACGAGAGTGGGACCATCGTCTCGACCGACATCCTCAGCCCGGGCGGCGAGCCGCCGGTCAAAGTCGATTGGCGGCTGGTCAGCGACAATGGCGCCTTCAAGATCAACGACGTCGTCATCGAGGGGATCAGCATGATGGTGACGCAACGCTCTGAATTCGCCTCGGTGATCCAGCGTCACGGCGGTCAAGTCGGCGGGCTTCTGGCGTTGATGCGCGAGAAGACGAACACCGCCAGTGCTGCTCAGTAGCCTTCCAGATCGTCGCTCTGTGGCAGACTCACAGGATTTTCCACGTTCCATCCGGTTGTAGGCAGCTGTTTAACTCGTAATGCTCGGGTGAGGCCGCCGCCGCAGTCGTCATCAGTGTATATCCGAGTGTTTCGCATCGCATATTCCGGGCAGTGAATTTTTTCAGCAGCCTGATCGTTCCCGAGTTCTTGCTGCTCGGATTACTCCACGTTGCGGTCGTCCCGACGGGCTTCCCGTGGATCTCCTGGGTGACCGCCCGGCGGATCATGTCAAGGTCGTCCTGCGTCAGCGTAACATTGGACTCGAAGCCCAGTCCCAGCAGTTGAGCTTGCGCCGCCGGGCTGGCGAGGGTTGCGAAGATCAGAACGAGGGGCTTGATCGGTATGGACATGACTGCTCTCTCATGGGCATTGGCTTGCCTTGACATGCACGCTTAGCCGTCGTCAATCATCATACTCTGCTCGGCGGCTTCCGGGACGAATTTGATGGTGATGTACCTGAGCGAGGAAAGGGTCGGCGATCTGTTGCGCTGGGATCGTCTGATCGCCGCAATGGAGACCGCATTGGCTGGCTTTTCGCTCGGGCGGGTTATTCAGCCGGTGCGCAACATGCTGACGATCGAGGAGGGAAAGCGATATCTCGGCATCATGCCGGCTGTGGCGGAGGATGCGATGGGTGTCAAGCTCGTCAGCTTCTACCCGGGGAACGCCGGCACGCGGGTGCCAACGCATCTGGCCATGGTGCTGCTGTTCCGCCCGGATACCGGTGAACCGCTGGCAGTCATGGATGGCAAGTTGATTACCGAGATGCGGACGGCCGCAGTCTCGGCGGCAGCGACGCGGCGGCTGGCGGCGCCCAACAGTCGGGTATTGGCTTTGCTCGGCAGCGGCGTGCAGGCGCGCGCCCATCTGCAGGCGCTGATGCTGGTCCACCGCTTCGAGGAGGTTCGCGTATGGAGCCGCACGGCCGAGCATGCCGAGCGGTTCGCCGAGCAGCACAAAGCCAAGGCGATGCCCGTCGAGGCCGCGGTGCGCGGCGCCGACGTTATCGTGACCGCGACCAATGCGCTGCAGCCGATCCTCCAAGGCGCGTGGCTCAAGCCGGGGGCGCATGTCAACGCCGTGGGCTCTCCGCGGCCCGATTGGCGCGAGCTCGACGATAGCGCCATGGCCAACACGCTCGTCGTCGATTCGCGCGAGGCGGTTCTGAAGGAATCCGGAGACGTGATCCTGTCGAGGGCGAAGATCTATGCCGAAATCGGTGAGATATTTGCGGGAGCCAGAGAGGCCCCGGTATCGACGACAACAGTGTTCAAATCCGTCGGCATCGCCGTAGAAGACATCGCAACCGCGAAGCTGGTCTATGACGCGGCATGCGGCAAGCAATAGTGGGGGCTCGGCGAGCTTCCCGCCTGCGTCTTGACGCAACAAATGGCGCTCGGGAGAATGCGCTCTCCTAGACTAGGTCCAACGGAGATAATCACGGTGTTTCGCGTGGTTCGGAGAGCAGATCGTGAGAGAAGGGTGCAATCCGCGGCTGCCGCGGTCGTCGGGCTCCTGCTGCTCTGTTCCGGATGCGCTACCTCTTTGAGCGATCCGCCGAGCGCCGACGAGGCTGATTCGGACAACGATCCCGCGGAGGGGGTGAACAGAGCGATCTTCAAGGCCAATCTCGCCGCCGACCACGCCGTCATGAGGCCGGTCGCGCAGGCCTACACCGACCATGTCCCGGAGGTTGTTCAGACCGGCGTTCACAACGTCGTGCAAAATCTCAAGGAGCCTGCCGTTGCCCTGAACGACCTGCTGCAGGGAAATGTCAAGCATGCCTGGCAGTCGGTTCAGCGGCTGGCGGTAAATACGACGGTTGGTGCTGTCGGGGTCGTCGATGTCGCGGCGAAATGGGGGTTGCCGCCGCACAAGGCGGATTTCGGTCAGACACTGGCCGTTTGGGGCGTCGGAGAAGGCCCCTTCGTCGAATTGCCCCTGCTCGGTCCGTCAAATCCGCGCGACGCGCTGGGGACCGCCGTCGATATGGCACTCAACCCTTTGACCTTCGTCGGCGGCGCACCGGCGACTTACGCGAGCGTTGCGACCGGGGGCGCCAACTTCGTCGATGTGCGCGCTCAGCATCTCCACGATTTGGACGAGTTGGAACGCAACTCGCTCGATTACTACGCCACGTTGCGCAGCGTCTATCGGCAACACCGGGAAGCGGAGATCACCACCGCCAAGGAGCCGGAGGCGCAAGGGCGTGTCGACATCTCCATTCCGGATACCAACCCCGTGACCGCGCCGTCGGCCGACGGTGGCAAATGACCGTCGCCGCAAAGATTTGCGGTCTGTCGACCGAGGCGGCGGTGACAGCGGCCGTCGCGGGCGGTGCCGCCTATCTCGGCTTTGTCTTCTATTCGCCGAGCCCGCGCGCCGTCACGGCGGGTCAAGCGGCCCGGCTCTGCGCCGCAGTGCCGTCGGGGATTGCACGGGTTGGGCTCTTCGTCGATGCTGACGACGACACGATCGGCGCCGTCCTCACCGAGGCGCCGATCGATATTCTGCAATTCCACGGCCGCGAGAGCCCAGCCCGGGTTGCCGACGCCAGACTTCGTTTTGCTCGGCCGGTGATGAAGGTGGTGGCAATCGCTGCGCCGGAGGACGTTCGTGGCGCAGCTCAATATGAGGAGGCCGCCGACTTGCTGCTGTTCGATGCGAAGCCGCCGCGCCGGCCCGATGCGCTGCCGGGCGGCAACGGTCTCGCTTTCGACTGGGGGCTGATCGCCGGCCGATCCTGGCGCTGCGAGTGGATGCTGTCGGGCGGGCTGACCGCCGAGCTTCTGCCGGAGGCAGTACGTATCTCCGGTGCCACATCGGTCGATGTCTCTTCCGGTGTCGAGAGGCGTCCGGGCGAAAAGGATCTCGACAAGATCCGCGCTTTTCTCGCCGCCGCCCACGCGCTCGGGTGAGGAACGGCAATGCAGGTCCCGAACACCCTCCGGGGCGGGCCCGATGAGCGCGGCCATTTCGGCATCTATGGCGGGCGCTTTGTCGCCGAGACATTGATGCCTCTCGTTCTCGAGCTCGAGGCCGCCTACAGCGCAGCGCGCCAAGAACCCGGCTTTCAGGCCGAGCTCGACTACTACCTCGAGCATTATGTTGGGCGGCCGAGCCCCTTGTATTTCGCCGAGCGGCTGACCCGCCATTTCGACGGCGCCAAGCTCTATCTCAAGCGCGACGAGCTCAATCATACCGGCGCGCACAAGATCAACAACTGTCTCGGCCAAGTATTGCTGGCGCGGCGCATGAAGAAGCGCCGCATCATCGCCGAGACCGGCGCCGGTCAGCACGGCGTGGCAACGGCGACGGCCTGCGCGCTCTTCGACCTGCCCTGTGTCGTCTATATGGGTGCAACCGACATCGAGCGGCAAAAGCCCAACGTGTTCCGTATGAAATTGCTGGGCGCCGAGGTGATCCCGGTGCACTCGGGGACCGCTACCCTGAAGGACGCGATGAACGAGGCCTTGCGCGATTGGGTCGCCCATGTCGAGGACACGTTCTACGTCATCGGCACGGTCGCCGGGCCGCATCCTTACCCGGCGATGGTGCGCGACTTTCAATCGGTCATCGGACACGAGACGCGGGCACAGCTAGGGAAAGCAGAAGGGCGGCTCCCCGACACCTTGGTGGCCTGTATCGGCGGCGGCTCGAACGCAATGGGGCTATTCCATCCGTTCCTCGACGAGCCAAGTGTGGCGATGATCGGCGTCGAGGCTGGCGGGCATGGCATCGAGACCGGGCTGCACGCGGCCTCTCTGACCGGCGGTCAGCCCGGCGTATTGCACGGCAATCGCACCTACCTGCTGCAGGACGAGGATGGGCAGATTCGCGACGCGCATTCGATTTCCGCAGGTCTCGATTATCCCGGCATCGGCCCCGAGCACGCTTGGCTGCACGACATCGGACGAATCGAATACGTCTCGATCACCGACCACGAGGCGCTCGAAGCATTCCAGCTGTCGAGCCGAATGGAAGGCATCATCCCGGCGCTCGAGCCGGCTCATGCGCTGGCCCACGTCGCCAAAATCGCCCGGACTCTGCCGCGCGACCATCTGATCGTGATGAACATGTGCGGCCGCGGCGACAAGGACGTATTCGCCGTAGCCGACCATCTCGGGGTGCGTTTGTGAGCTCTCGGCGAAGCCAAACCTCCGGACTCGATCCGGGGGCTGACGCGGCAGGCGTTTCCGGAGGAAACGCCGGAAGCAGGATTGCCGACCGCTTTGCGGCGTTGCGCGAGGAAGGACGCGCCGGGCTCGTCACCTATTTGACCGCCGGCGACCCCGATCCCGAAACTTCTGCCAGGCTGTTCGCCGGCATCGCTCCGGCGGGCGCCGATCTGATCGAGATCGGCATGCCCTTCTCAGACCCGATGGCCGACGGCCCGGCGATCCAGGAAGCGGGCCAGCGTGCCTTGAAGCAGGGCATGAATTTGCGCCGCACCCTGGCGCTGGTGCGCGAGCTGCGCCGCGCCGATGACGCAACCCCGATCGTGCTGATGGGCTACTACAATCCGATCTACCGCTACGGCCCAGAGCCCTTTGCGCGCGATGCCGTCAGCGCCGGGGTCGACGGGGTCATCGTCGTCGACCTGCCACCCGAAGAGGACGCCGAACTGACCAGGCCGGCACACGCGGCCAGTCTTGATTTAATCCGGCTCGCGACGCCGACCAGCGACGAGCAGCGCCTGCCGTTGATCGTCGAGCGCGCCAGCGGGTTTCTTTATTACGTCGCGATTGCCGGGATCACCGGCACCCGTTCGGCCGACTCCGCCGAGGTCGCCGCCGCGGTCGTCAGGTTGCGTCGGTTCACCCCGTTGCCGGTCGCGGTGGGCTTCGGCATCAGGACCCCCGAACAGGCCGCCCAAGTGGCCCGCGCAGCCGACGCCGCAGTCGTCGGCACGGCCTTGGTTCAACGCCTCGCTCTCAACCTCAACCCCGACTACTCCGCGAAGCCCGGCCTCGTCGAAGCCGTCCTCGCCGATGTCCGGGCGCTGGCAGCGGGGGTGCGCGAGGCGCGGAGCTAACTTCACGAATACTGAAA
>DASQCY010000508.1:0-4478 GCA_035634495.1 Allostellaceae bacterium | reverse complement strand
TCGCTTTCGCTTCGCGGGTAGGCCACCACATCGGGCGCATTGTCGTAATGACCGAGGAGGCCGCGCGCGTAGTCCGAAAACGATTTGCCGTAGGTGTGCGCGATCCTATCGTACGGCTCGCTCGAGCAGCGAGACGCTAGGACGGCGGGCGGAGCGAGGCGCGGCGGGCGCAGCTCGATTTTCGACAGCGATACTGTGGTCACCTCGTCGAAGTGGTCGACATTGAAGAGGTTGCGGTAGCGATCGAGGGCGGCCGCCTCCTCCTCGGCTGTCAGCCCCTCACCCTCGCGACCCCAGCCGAAGTGTTTGAGGCGCCCTTTCTGCATCCCCTGCGCTCCTGCTCTCGAAGCCGGGGCCAGCATAGACCGTCGTTCGCGGACGAGCCAGCCGAGCACGGCAGGCGGCCGATCGGAATTCGTTGTTCCGTTGCCGCGTGAATTCGTTGTTTTCGGTTGTTCCGGCGGGATGAATTCGTTGTTCCGCCAAGCCCCGAATTTGTGGGCTTAGCCACTGACATGGGCCTATTCTAACCGGCGTTCGGGCGTTTTTGATGGCAGTACGCGATTTTCGTTGTATTTCGGGGCGTCGGCGGAAGCCCTGTGTGAGCTAGGCTTCGTCCTGCAGCGCCAGCAACGTGGCGTTGCCGCCCGCTGCGGTGGTGTCGACCGAAAGGGTGCGCTCGGTTGCAAAGCGGTGGAGGTAACGCGGACCGCCGGCCTTGGGTCCAGTTCCCGACAGCCCTTCGCCGCCGAAGGGCTGCACCCCGACCACGGCGCCGATGATGTTGCGGTTGACGTAGGTGTTGCCGATTCGCAGCCGCGCGAGGATGTAGCGCACGGTTTCGTCGATCCGGCTTTGGATGCCGAGGGTCAGGCCGTAGCCGGTCGCGGCGACCTCGTCGAGCACCGCGTCGAGCCGGTCGGCGCGCCAGCGCACGACATGCAGGATCGGGCCAAACACCTCTCCTGGGAGCCGCTCGGCGCTGTCGATCTCGAAGACACGGGGCGCAAAAAAAGTGCCGTGCTCGGCCCCGGCCGGCAGAGAACACTGATAGAGCAGCCGGCCCTCGCGCATCATCCGCTGGGCGTGTTGCTCAAGCGCTCCTCGCGCCGCCGCATCGATGATCGGACCGACATCGGTCGCGATCAGCGCCGGGTCGCCCACCACGAGCTCCGCCATCGCGCCCTCCAGCATCGCCAAAAGCCGGTCTGCGATATCGTCCTGGACATAGAGCAGGCGCAGGGAGGAGCAGCGTTGTCCGGCGCTCTCAAAGGCAGAGGTTAGCACGTCGGCAACAACCTGCTCGGCGAGCGCCGAGGAATCGACAATCATCGCATTCTGGCCGCCGGTCTCGGCAATCAGCGGCACGATCGGCCCCCGGCGCTGGGCGAGATCCAGGTTGATCCGCCGCCCGGTCTCAGTCGACCCGGTAAACGCTACCCCGGCGATGCGCGAATCGCCGACCAACGGCGCGCCGACCGCCTCGCCGGTACCTGGCAGAAGATGAAGCACGTCGGCGGGGACGCCGGCCTCGTGCAACAGCCGCACGGCCGCAGCGGCGATGAGCGGCGTTTGCTCGGCGGGCTTGGCGACCACCGCGTTCCCTGCAGCGAGTGCAGCGGCGATCTGGCCGGTGAAGATCGCCAGCGGAAAATTCCACGGCGAAATGCAGGCAAAGACTCCGCGCCCGTGCAATGCAATTTCGTTGCGCTCGCCGGTCGGACCGGGCAGCTGTTCGGGGGTGGCAAAATCGGCCCGCGCGCGCAGCGCATAGTAACGCAAATAGTCGATCGCCTCGCGCACCTCGGCGAGTGCCGCCGGGATCGTGCGTCCGCCCTCGCGAATGATCAGCGCCATCAGCTCGACCATCCGATTCTGGTAGAGATTCCCGGCGCGTTCCAGGACGCCGGCCCGCTCATCCGCCGGGATGCGGTCCCAGGAGGACGCGCCGAGCTGTGCGCGCCCGAGCGCCTGATCGAGCTCTTCCGGTCCGGCCGAGACGACGGTCCCGACCTGCCGCCGCCGGTCGCTCGGATCGAGGACCGGCTCTGCCGGACCCGGCTGCTCGATCCCGCCAATGATCGGCGCTGCGGTCCACGGCCGGCGGAGCGCCTCGGCGAGCCCATCGCGCAGGACCACGAGCGCCGGAAGATGGTTCAAGTCGAGCCCGCGCGAATTTTGCCGCGCCGGGCCAAAGAGGTCGCGTGGCAGCGGGATGCGCGGATGAGGCTTTGACCGCAGTCGGGCCAAGTGGGCGATCGGATCGGCGACGATCTCGTCGATCGGCAGCGCCTCGTCGACGATGCGATTGACGAAGGAGGTGTTGGCGCCGTTCTCAAGCAGCCGCCGCACCAGGTAGGGGAGCAGATCCTCATGATTGCCGACCGGTGCGTACACGCGGCACGGCCGATCCTCCAGCTCCGGCCCGGCGATCTGCTCGTAGAGCGCCTCACCCATCCCATGCAGACGCTGAAACTCGTAATCCTGGCGCTCGCCGGCGAGATCGAGGACGGCCGCCACCGTATGTGCGTTATGAGTGGCGAATTGCGGATAAAAAACCGGCCCGAAATCGAGCAACCGCCGCGCACAGGCGAGATAGGAGACGTCCGTGGCGACCTTGCGGGTGTAGACCGCGTATCCGTCGAGGCCGCGTTCCTGGGTGCGTTTGATCTCGTTGTCCCAATAGGCGCCCTTGACGAGGCGGACCATCAGCCGCCGCCCGCTTCGCCGGGCCAGATCGGCGAGCCACTCGATGACTTGAAGCGCCCGCTTCTGATAGGCTTGGACGGCGAGGCCGAGACCATCCCAGCCGGCAAGATCGGGGGCAAGCGCCAGCGCCTCGAAGAGATCGAGCGAGAGGTCGAGGCGGTCGGCTTCCTCGGCGTCGATCGTCAAACTGATGCCGACTTTCCTCGTGTGGCGGGCGAGGTCGAGGAGAACCGGAGACAATTCGGCCAGCACCCGCTCGCGCTGAGCCATCTCGTAGCGCGGGTGCAGGGCTGACAATTTGATCGAGATGCCTGGGGCCTCGGCGACAGCCCGGTGCCCCGATGTGCGGCCGATCGCCGCGATCGCGCTGTCGTAGGCAGCAGCGTAGCCCGCGGCATCCGCCGCGGTGTGCGCTGCTTCACCGAGCATGTCGTAGGAATGCCGGGAGCCCCGTTGCTCAGCGTCGCTCGCTCGCCCGAGCGCTTCCTCGATTGTGCGTCCCATGACGAATTGACGGCCGAGGATATGCATCGCCGTCGTCGCCGCCTGGCGCACCACGGGTTCGCCGGAGCGAGCAGCAAAGCGGCGCAAAGCGGTGCGCAAATCGTGGGCCGTTGGGGCGGCGCGCAGAAGGCGGCCCGTCAGCATCAGTGCCCAGGTCGATGCGTTGACGAATATCGACTCCGACCGCCCGAGATGGCGCTCCCAGTCAGCTTCGCCGATTTTGTCGCGGATGAGCCGGTCGACAGTCTCGGCATCCGGGATGCGCAGCAATGCTTCGGCGAGGCACAAGAGTGCCACCCCCTCCGGCGATGACAGCGCGTATTCGTGTAGAAACGCGTCGATGCCGCCCTTGCCGAGACGCTGGCGGCGGACAGCGGCGACGAAGCCGCGTGCCTTCTCGGCAATCCGATCACGCATGTCCGCCGGAATCTCGGCGGCGGCGAGGATGCGCGCTACAGCTTCCGTCTCGTCCTCGCGACAACTGTCGCGGATCGCCGTGCGCAACGATGTCGCCGGCGGCGGAGGGGTTGCGAACACGATATCCATGCCGGCGGTTCCCTCCGTTCGCCGTTCCTCCCTAGTGATGCAAAGCTTCTGCCGCTCGACCTTGTTTTTAGCTGTCAGCGCAGCGGCTCAGCGGAACCGGAGGTCCCGAGGCTGCCGAGCGAGGGCTCAGCCTTGCCCTCATCGAGTTCACGGGCACGCCGGTACCACAGTGCAGCCTGCTCCGGATCGCCGCGCAGACCGTGCAGGCCAGCGCGGTCGAGAAACGCCGCATCGTAGGTCACCGCCATGCGCATCGCCGCGCGACCGTCTCCCGAGTCGGCTGCACGCCCGAAGAAGAGCCGGGCGGAGGCGATGTCGCCCGCACCGAGGAAGGCGTCGCCGCGCGCCACAAGGGCCGCTATCTCAGCAGCGGAGAACCGCGGCCCGTCCGCCACTGGTTGTGGCGCTGGTTCGTGTGTCGACCCGGGGGCAGAAGTGGCACCGGGATGGTCGGCACCGGTCGCCACCGGTTCCGGCGTCGTCTCGCCGGCAGAAGCGGCACTCGGAGACGCAGCGGCGACGTTGACCGAGGACGAGCCGATGGCGGCCCCAGCCGATGGCGCCGCCCCTGGACCGCCCGGCGCTTCCGCCTGCTCATGGCGCGGCAGGATGCGGTCACGCACAAGACCGACCAGGACATCAAGACGTTGCGATTCGAAGGCGCCGGCGACTAACCAAACGGCGCCGAGGCAGATAACGATGCCGGCCGGCAGCCGCAG
>DASQCY010000507.1:0-5130 GCA_035634495.1 Allostellaceae bacterium | reverse complement strand
GATGATACAGGGGGGCAACTTCATTGTCTCCAAGAGCGCGCTCGAGGCTGCGGGCGGCTTCAACTCCGATTTCCGCTTCTACGGCGAAGATACCGATTTGGCTCGCCGGCTGAGCAAGGTCGGGCCGGTCAAGTTTTCATTAGGACTACCCGCTTTGTCCTCCGGACGGCGGTTCGCCGCGGAAGGCCTCGTCTGTGCAGGGCTACGCTATGCGGTAAACTATTTGTGGACCATTTTCTTCAAGCATCCGTTCACCTTGACCTGGTTGGATGTCCGACAGCCGGGCGGTGGGTCCGAGTTGGGCCGTCGGTAAAGCACGTCACGGCGCGGATTATTGCTTTGCCGCGAGCATGTCTTTGACCCCGCGTAGCGCCAAATAATATCCCGGGAGCCCGAAGCCGGTGACCATGCCGTGGCTGACACGCGCAGTCTCGGAGACGGGGCCGCGCCGCACCGGGTTTGAGATATGGATTTCGATGGTCGGGAACCGCACCTGGCCGATCGCGGCGACTAGTGCCGGATAACCCGTCCCGAACCCCGCCGGGTTGAACAGCGCCGCGTCGAAGCCCTTGTCGTTGGCTTCATACAGCTTGTTGATCACTTCACCCTCGATGTTCGAATGAAAAATCTCGATTTCGAGGCCCAGCTCTGCAGCGTAACCGCGAATGCGCTCGTCGTATTCGGGTAATGTCATGGGCCCAAAGATCTCGGTCTGGACCTTCCCGCGCATGTTCATGCCCGCACCGTGGATGATCAGAATTTTCGACATGTCGCTCCTCGCATCAAATCTGCGCCGATGCTAGTTGACGAGCCGATTCAAATACAAGGCTCGCTGTTGGGGTCGAATGGCGTTAAACTGTACTCGGATCGGTGGCGTCGGTCGGGGGGTCGATGCAGCACGGTATTTGGGCGAGGGTCATTCCTGGCGGAATGATTGTGCTGCTGCTGATGCAGCCCCACGGATTTGCGGCCAAGGCCTCGGTGAAGCCGCACGGATACGCGGCGAAGTCTTCGGCGAAATCCAAGCGCCACGTGACCGTTGTAATCGGCAAGCGTCCCGTCGAAAAAAAGCCGGTAAGCGTCCAAATCGTCTCGTTCCCGGATACGGAGTGGCACGCGGTTAAGATCATCCGGGGCGGGACATCGGCGAGAGACGAAACCGCCGGCGTTGAGCCGGCCGAGAAGACCGAGACCGCTGAGATCGTGACGTTCGGCGATCCGAACAGCAAACCCGTCAGAGTGGTGCGCGGCGACACGGACCGTACGGCGGTGATGCCAGGGCGACCGCTACCCGCGATCGGGACGAGCGAATTGGTCACATTCGTCAACCCTCGAGATCAACCGGTTACAGTGCTCCGAGGTTCGATCGCGCAATCGCTGCCCGGCATCGAGTTGTTCCGCCCGGCGAGCGAGAGCGATCTCGATCGCGTTGCCTTCGCGGTCGATGGCGCCGAATCAAGCCACGGGACCGATCTGCGAATGTGGCGTCCCGAGTTAAACGGGCCCCAGGGACCGATGCAGGTCTCCGCCGCCGCGGCGATCGATATCGGTGGCGGCGACCGGTTCGACATGGCCGAAAATCGACAATTGGGTCGCGCCTATCTCGCACGCATGTTCAGGCGGTACGGCAACTGGCCGGATGCGATCGCCGCATACAACTGGGGGCCAGGCAACATGGATGCGTGGATCGGCGACGGGCGCCCGAGCAGCAACTTCCCGCTAGAGGTCGAGCGCTATCGCGATCGGGTGCTGTACGACGCCGGGTTTGACGAGGCATCCAGGAACCCGTTGTTTTACGACACCCGGCAGTTCCCGGAGGTCGCCACACCAGGCGCCCGGCAATATCCAACGGTCGTGAATTCGAGCCGAGACGTGGCGAAGTAAGTACCGCTTCGCCGTCACCGTGGCGGCGGCAGCGAAATTCCGTATCTCGCGTAGATCTTGTCGATAATGCCATCCGCGCGAAGCCGATCGAGTGCTTCGTCGATGGCTTCGCGCAATTTGTCGTCGGGCTGGCGCATGCCGACCGCTTCGTTCCAGACGAGGGAGTGCTCCGCTTCGCCGGGCAGCAGGATGTTGAGTAGCTGGGTCGGGTGGGTCAGATTGTGGTAGCCGGCGGCAAGCGGGGACACCGCGGCTGCGTCGATCTCGCCCGCCGCGAGTGCTTCCAGCATGTCCTCCTCGAAGCCGAAGGTCGATGTCGGTACGTGCCGCTGGCCGAGTACCCAAGCCGCGACGGAGCCGACCAGGACGCCGACCTTCGTTCGGTCGTCGAGATCCCCAAAGCCGGTGATGGCGCTGTGCCTCGGCACCGCCAACGTCACGCCGGCACTATAGTAAGGCTTGGAGAGACGCAGCCCGGTGTCGGCCTGAGCCTCTGGGTCAGCGATCGCGTCGAGGACGATGTCGCAATGCGCGCGGAAAACCTGCGACGGCACGACGATCCACTCCATCGCCAAGCCGACGCCGAGCTCCTTGGCCAGCGCCCGGCCGAGCTCAACCTGAAAACCCGGCGGATCGCCGGTCTTGCTGGCAAAGGGCAGCGAGTTCGGATGGGCGCAAAGATTGAGCAGCCCACTGGCCCGGATCATGTCGAGCGAACGCGCCGCGGCCTTTCCGCTCTGGCACAAGGGGACAGAGACAGCGCAGACAGCCACCAGACACCATCGGTGCGCTGCTCGAGCGACGCTCATCCCTACCCTTCGGGCTTGAGGCTGTGGATGTAATCAATGATTGCGTCGATGTCGGCATCGCTGAACATCTGGCCGAAGGGCGGCATCACGCCCTGCTTGCCGTTCTTGATCCGATCGCGGATGAACTCGTCGCTGCGCTTGGTGTCCATCAGCTGCGGCCCTCGACCCGCAGTGCGTCCGCCATCACTGTGGCAGAACCCGCAAGTCGACGCGAACAGAGCCTTGACATCGATCGTCGACCCGGCCGGTTGCGCCAGCGCCGGCGCGAGGCTCACCGTGACGCCTAGGCTGGCTATGCCTCGGAGCGCCGCGCGCCTCGCGAACAACGCTATTTCAGGCTGTAGACGACGAGGACGCCCTCGTCCCGCGGCATGCTCTTGTAGGGCTCGCCGAAGTTCGGGGCGAATTCGTCGCTGAGCATGCCGCCGAAGCCCGCCACGACGGCGACGTACTGTTTGCCGCCGGCGGTGTAACTGACGATGCCGCCCTGGTGGCCGAGCCCGTCGCTGTGGCTCCACAGCTCGGCGCCGGTCGTCGCATTGTAGGCGTGGAGCACCCCGCGCGAATCGGGAACAAAGAGCAGATTGCCGGCGGTCGAGAGGATGCTGGCGAGCGGCGGCTCGGGAAACCGCACCTCCCATTTCTTGGCTCCGGTGATCGGGTCGCGGGCGTCGAGATGCCCGTAGATCTGGCCGTCGGGCGGCGGCGCCATCTTGAAGGTGGCGCCTAGGTTCAACTGCGCCTGCGGCTCGGTGACCGGCGTCGTCTTGACCACTTCGAGGTTCATGCACCATTCCTGGCCGATCTTGTAGTACATGCCGGTCGCCGGGTTGTAGGAGCCCGAGTTCCAGCTGACGCCGCCGCCGATAAACGGACACAGCGGTTCGGCGACCTTGCCCGCCTGGAAATCGCGGCGGCCGATCAGCTCGCCAGTCTTCGGGTCGATGGTCTTGACAAAGTTGATGTTCTTGACCAGCGGCCAGACGTTCTCGACCTTGGCGTCAGCGCGGTCGTAGACAAAAATGAAGCCGCTCTTGTTCGGATGCACGACGTAGTGCTTGCCGTCGCGGTCGAGCATCACGAACTCGCCGACGGCACTATCGAAATCCCAGGCGTCGTGCGGCAACTCCTGATGATAGAACTTGAGCTTGCCGGTATCGACATCGAGCCCGATCACCGAGCTCGTATAGAGGTTGTCGCCGGGACGTGCGCCGCTGGTCTTGTAATCGGCGCCAGACCAGTCGTAGAGCGGTGCGGGATTGCTGGTTCCCCACCAGATCGTGTTGCTGGCGGTGTCGAAGGTGCCGGGCATCCATCCGCCGCCTCCGCCTGTCCGCCACGAATCGGCGCCCCAGGTCTTCATTGCGTCATCCGTCCCGGCGACGGTCAGAAACTCCCATTTCTTCTGCCCGGTCGCCGCGTCGACGCCGAAGATAGGGCCGCGATATGGCCACTCGCCGCCTTGGGCGCCGATCACGACTACACCCTTGGCATAAACCGGGGCGCCGGTGAACCCGACAGTGAGCTTCTGCGAATTGATCAGCTTGGTGTCCCAGAGAGGCTTGCCGGTCTTCATATCGAGCCCGAAGAGCCGGCCGTCGACAGTGCCGACGAACATCTTGCCCTCGCCGATCGCCGCACCGCGGTTATAGGGTGAGTGGGTTTGCCGGGCGATCAGCGTCTCGTCGAGCTCGGGAATGTACGACCAGATCACCTTCCCGGTGGCGCCGTCGAGCGCGAAGGTGCGGCTATACGAGCCGGTGTAGTAGAGCACGCCGTCGGCCACCAGCGGCATCGATTGCAGCCCGCGGGTGGAGCGCCCGGGGACATGGATCCACGCGATCTCGAGGTCACGCACATTGCCGGCGTTAATCTGATCGAGCGGGCTGTAGTGGTAAGATTTGTAAGATCCGTGATAGGTCAGCCAATCGTTGGCGCTGCCCGCATCGATCAGAGCCGTGTCGACTGGTTGCGCCGCCGCCGGCGCGGCAATTGCCGCGCCAATCGCCAAGACGAATATCGTCTTCGTGAACATCGTTTCCTCCCCTTGATTGATCCCGTATCCCCAATTCGAGCAACGGGCGTCAGTTGATCAGACCGTAGAACTTGCCGGCGTTTTCGCAGGTAATCTTGTGGACGAGTTCCGGGGGCAGCCCAGCGAACTGCTCGGCGATATATTTCGAGGATTCCGGCCACACCCCGTCGGGATGCGGATAATCGGAACCCCACATCAACGTCTCGACACCGATGTCCTTGACCAGCTTCGCGCCGATCCGGTCGAACTGAAACGTCGCCCGGCACTGACGGCGCAAATAATCGTTCGGCTTCAGCTTCATCAGATCACGGAAACGGTCCTCATACTCGAAATCCATGCGGTCGAGCGCGTAGGGGAGCCAGCCAATGCCGCTCTCGCCCAACCCGATCCGGAGGTTCGGGT
>DASQCY010000506.1:0-2940 GCA_035634495.1 Allostellaceae bacterium | reverse complement strand
GAGCGAGATCGGCGCGAACGCCTTTTCGGTGTCGAAAGGCAGCTTGCTATAGGTCCCAGGATGGATCGTGAGCGAGCTCGACGCGAGCAACAGAGTGTAGCCGTCGGGCGGCGCTTTGGCGACGAGATCGCTGCCCTTGATGCCGTCATCGCCGGCGACGTTATCGATGATCACGCTCTGGCCGAGGCGCTCGCCGAGCCTGGGCCCGACGATATGCGCCACCACATC
This sequence comes from Allostellaceae bacterium, assembly GCA_035634495.1. Taxonomy (GTDB): domain Bacteria; phylum Pseudomonadota; class Alphaproteobacteria; order ATCC43930; family CGMCC-115725; genus AP-15. The sequence goes on along the minus strand of DASQCY010000506.1, from coordinate 2,712 downwards.
GACCGGGCCACCCGCGGGAAACGGCACGACGATATGAATCGCCCGGTCCGGAAAAGCGGCGCCGGCGTCTCCGCAGACGCCGACCAAGATCAGCGCCAGACACAGCCGAACCAGCACCCTCATGATTCTACCTCCCAGGCCGGCGGTTAGTCTCGCGCCGGGCCGGCGCCGGCGCAACACCAGCATCAAAAGGCGAAGGCATAGAGGCGGCCGTCGGCGCCCACATAGAGCCGACCGCCGGCGGCCAGCAAATCTTGGAAGTGTCGCAGGCCGGTCATCGCATCTCCCGGTCCGCCCCCGTCAAACAGCGCCTCGCCGGTATCGCCGCGATAGCCGTGCAGCCGATCATCGCCTTCGGCGCCGAGAATCCAGACGATCGGGTTCGCGTGGCCATCAGTCGTCGTGACGATCGGCGAGCCTTCGCCTCGCAAGGCGCCGCACCAACCGGTCACCAAAGTTGGCGGGGAGCCGGCGCGAATCTGCAAGACGGTCAGCGCGCCGGGCCGGCGGGAATCTGGGCAGCGCGCACCCGATCCCTGGAATGCCACATAGACTCCTTCCCCAGCCGGAAAGGTTGCCGGTGCCGTGCGGATCGGGCGGGTCGCCACGACCTCGGAGGCGAGGCTGCCGCCGATGCCGCCGAGGCGGTTGCGATCGAGCAGGTAGGCTCGCGCGTCCTTGCCGAGCGCCACGATGAGTGCCGCCGTACCGCCGGCCGAGGGCACATCCAACGGTAGCGGGTTGGTGCCGCCAAGATCGGCATCGCGCGAATCGAGCGTGCGCCAGTCGCTGGGAGCGAAGAAATCCTCCGGCTGGTCGCGACGCCGCAGATCCGGGCCAAGACGAAAGACCGCCTCGCCGTCGCTCCAGGTCGAGACATCTATCGTATTGCCGGTGGCGACGAACAGCGAGCGGCCGTCGCTGGCGATCCCACCCGGCGCCCAGATCCCGCCGCCCCGCCCGCGCGTGCTCCAGCTGACGATGTCGCGGGGGTTCTTGACGCCGATGCCGACGACCCAGCCGTGGTAATCCCCGCAATCCCCGTAATGACCCCCATAGGGGACATAAACGCGTCCGTCGAGGATGGCGAGGGCACCGCGCTGGTTCTGATCGCGCGCGTTGAAGCGCTGGCCGCGGGCCGCGAGCGCTTCGGCGACATCGACCGGCCAACCGGGCAAGGGCGAGCCGTCCCTCAGCGACGAGGCGAACACCCGGTGACGCGGTCCGGCCGCGTCCTCGACCATCGCGGCGACATAGATCGCTTGGGTTGCCTCGTCGATGACCGGCGTGCCGGTAATGCCCAGCGGGTCGATGTTGCCGCATTCCAGCGCCGACAGCGAGACGGCGCGGCCCAAGGTACGCACCCAGATCTCACGCCCCGAGCCCGCATCGATCGCGTAAACATGGTTGTCCTCGGTGGCGACCACGAGCTGCCCCGAGGCCGATCCCGGCGGCCGCCAATAGAGCGGCTGGGCATAGAGGTGGCCGGAGATGGTTGGGCGAAAGCTCCGGTCGAGATGGATGTTGCGGGCGCGTTCCGAGGTTAGCGCCGGGACGATGAAATTGCCGCTGCGATTAGCACTACCGTGGTAGGTCAGCACGGATTGCGCATGCGCAGTCCCGGAGATCGCGACCCCGAGGAAGAGGGTGCCGAGCCAGGTCCGCCGCGGCGGGGTCAAGTCGTGGCTGACCTCGTGGCCTTTCCCCGACGACAGGGGAAAAATCCATTTCAGCCTTGAAAATCGCCCTCGCGATTTTGAAAATATTCTGTATATCAAAGATATAGATACGATTTGGGCATGTCGGCCGGCAGCGGAATTTCCTGCCGTCGGCAGCGGATTGGCAGCGGAATTTTGCCGATGGTCCGCCCCTTGCTCTTCAGGCATGGTATAACCATTTAATAATTGACATAATAGCATGCAGAGTTTATATTGTCAAGCCCGGCCGCTGGACGGGGGACGGACGACGAGGTCGGCTACGGCAGGCTGCCGACGCGCAGCGGCGCCGGCTTATCGGCAAAGATGGGGCTTTGGCGGGGGCGAAGCCCATCCAGGGGAAGCGCGAGCCGCGCTGTTGCGGCTCGTGAAGCAGGCGATCAATACCGACCGTTATCCGCGAGGTAGATATGGTTCTCAGCGGTGGCTAAGCGCTGACGGCGGACCCACATCCTATGGGTTGGGCTCGGTAAAGCCCGGCCCTCGCTACCCGGTGGTGCGGCTCTTCAACAGTGACGCAAGACATGGATTTTTCGGCCGGGATTATCAAGCGGGGCACCCGACAGCGCCCCATCTCACCTGCATGAAACAACGAGTGCCTCGGGGCTCAATCGGGGTGATCGTCACAGCGCTGGCCGTCTGGCTCACTGTCGGAGTGGCGTCGGCAAATGCGATGTCATTCTATATCGGTGGACCGGCGGAAGATTACTAACCTCTAATTGGATTGCCGCTTCGGGCGAGATTACGCCCTCGACTCCGACAGAATTTGAGAATTTCTTGTCCGCTCACGAATACCACCCAGACATTATTTACCTGTCATCACCGGGCGGCAGCGTATCAGCCGCGATGCAATTAGGAAGGGCGTTCAGGAAGTTCAACACGACGACGCTTGTAGGCAAGAGCGTCAAAGTATCAGGCGAAGCTTACGACGACATCGAGCCGGGTGAATGCATGTCTGCCTGCATCTTAGCTTTTGCTGGTGGTAAATTCAGATACT
>DASQCY010000505.1:0-6504 GCA_035634495.1 Allostellaceae bacterium | reverse complement strand
GGCGCGTTTTTCGGGCCCGCTTCTCCATTTGCAACACTCGACCGGATCTCGGCCGCGATGGATCGAGAAGCGGCGAGTCTGATGCGACAGGCCGAGATGCTGGCAAATGCGCCCGGCTTCGCGCCAAATCACCCGATCGAGATGGCCCTGGGTAATCTGCCTCCGGGAACCGAGAGCTACTCGGTGGTATCGATGTGGTCCGGCAACGGCGTTTGCACCCAGAGTGTCGAGATCACCTCGCCGGCCAATGGTGGCAGGCCGCGCGTGGTGTCGCACAGCTCCGGCAGTTGCGGATCGGCACCGGGCTCCACAGGTGTGATCAGGACGCCCACGATGCCCACGCCGACCCACCCGCCCGACATCCTGGAGACCCACGGGACGCCGGCCTATGGCGGTCTCGTACGTGAGGCGGCTTGGCCGCGCTGATCCGCATCGGGGTTAGATCGAAAAGGCCCGCCGCGCGGTGGGCCTTTCTGGTATCTGCCGGAAAAATCATGTATCGATCCGTGCCAAGTCCACCAGATTCTTGCTTGCGCTGCTTGGCCGAGCGGTCGTGTTTCGCCTGGTTCTTGGTGCAGACCGGGCTCCACACCGGGATCTCGCCGCCACGCATCGATCACCGCCGAGCGCGCCGGGTCGCCCGGCAGCGCCTCGACGAGGCGGATAGCGGCGCCGAGGCAGTCCGCCTCGCGGCGGCCATCAGCCAGTGCGGCGACGGCACGGCCCAGCAGCTCGCCGCAAGCGCCCCGCGACATTTCCGCAGTCTCCGCAATGAGGCGCTCGATCATTTCGGCGCGTTACTCGGGTGACAGGGTGGGGAGCGGCCGATGATGGCGTCGTTGTCCTGTTTGTCGTATCCACCGCACGCAGCGATCTTCGCCAGCAGCGCCTCGATCCGTTGCGTGTCCTCGAGCCGTGTCAGCATCATCAGCATGCGGGCAGCCTCGCTCGGCGTTTTGTCCCGCCGTGGGTACCGGGGATGGGCTGGCCACTTGGCAACCATGTGCCCTGAAAGCCGTGCGCCTGCTCCGAGAGAGGCGATGGACGGCCCGCGCCGCTCTCGGTTCAGCGCTGGGTCAAATCGGTGAGAAGGGCAAGGTGACCGGCAGGCCGGCTTGGTTGAGGACCGCGAAGAATTGGTCACGCGGCCAAAGCACGAAAGCCACGCGGCGATAGCTGCGCTCGAAAGAGGCCCCTTCGTTGCCGGTCGCTTCGTGGAAGCACTCTTCGTCAGGGTCCATCTGGCCGAGGGCATCGGGCGGCGAGAGTTCTTCGTCTTCGACCGGCAGCTCGACCAGCAGCGACGGGCTGCCATCGAGCCGCCGCCATTCGGAAAGGCTGACACTGCGGTGGTCGACCTCGCCCGCTTGCAATTCCGGCTCCGACCAGCGGCCTCGGCGGGGCCCGTAGCCGGTGTATTCGGCGATGCCGCTTTCCTCGACGGTAAGAAGCGCCAGATGAAGATCGCTTTCGGAGCGACGCGCCGCGGCGATGAGCACCGCCGCCACTGCGGCATCCGCCCCTTTCAGTGTCGCAAACCCGAGCTCGGCTGGAGTATAGGCATGCTCCAGGGGATAAATCAGTTTCTCCGGAGCATGTCGCCGGGCGATCTCCTGCCCTCGCCCCAAGCCCGCAACAGCTCCGTAATCCTTCTCTGTTGGCCGTCATAGTCGGGCGGCTCGGGCAGCGGACCCCCTTCGCGGCGGATCAGATTATAGACCAAGGACAACGGGCAACCGTCGGTGACCGGCAGCACCTCGTGAACGCAGTTGGCATAGAACGCCGCGAAGCTCGCCTCTGACGGGTCGGAGCAGCACAGGTCGAGCCGCACCTCGCGACCTTTGTGGCGCACGACGAGTTCGGCCCCGGCGGAGATTGACGGCAGCACGATCACCGGCGTGGCGAACGTCCCGGGGGTCTTTTCGGTGTCGCGATGACTGTCGGAGAAGCTGCCCCGGTCGTACACCAGCAGCTTGTGGAGTTGGGCTGCTGCCGGTTCGCCGACCCCGAGCCCATCGGCCACCCACACCAGGATGGTCTCCAGCGGTCCGCGTCCAATGCTTGCCGCGGATACGGACTCGATCTGCGGCGATTTGCCAGGTTCGGCGGACCGCTCTGTCGGCCAAGGTCTCTTCACCGCGACCGAAGGGGGCGCGTTGGGCGACCGCTACGAGCTGCTCGGCCTGGATCGGCAGCAGCGGCGGCGTAATGGGGCCGACCCCATCGACTTCGAGCAACGGTGCCAATAGCTCAGTCGTGCCAGAAACGAAAAAGTCGCCGCGCCGGCGAACCGTGCTCAGCGTGGGGCAAAGTCGGTCGTGATCAACGACGTGGCTTGGTCCCTGCATCTTGGAGCGCCGCGGCCGGAAGCTTGGCCGCCGACGAGATCCTCTTCAATGCAGACCTCCAGGTGGCGCAGATCCGCTCGTCGGTGAGATGCGAGAGGGTGGCGCGCCGCACCGATCTCGCCGAATCCAGCGAGATCCCGAGCTTCATCGCTGGCCGAGGCGTATAGTGGCGCGATAAAACCGGCACCGGTCGATTATGCGTGCCCGACGACCATCGAGGAAGCAGTCGCGCGCCGCGTATGGAAACGGAGATGACCACCAACCGTTACATCGGCAGCCCTGTCGAACGCATCGAGGATCGGCGCTTTCTCCGGGGAACGGGAACATATGTCGGCGATCTGTCACGCCCAGGACTGCTTTCCGCCGCCATTCTACGCAGCCCTCAGGCGCACGGGCGCATTCGCTCGATCGACGCCGCCGCAGCCCAGGCACTCCCCGGCGTGCACGCCGTCATCACTGCGGTGCAAATCGGCAGCCCAGTACCGCGGATCCCGATACGGCTGCAGCCTTTGCCGGTTCTCGCACCCTATCATCAGCCGGTCATTGCAGAGAGAAAGGTTCGCTATGTCGGCGAGCCGATCGCGGTGGTGCTCGCCGACAGCACCGCGATAGCCGAAGACGCATTGGACGCGATCGGCGTCGATATCGAGCAACTGCCGCCAGTTGTGGATCGGCACGCCGCCGTGATGGGCGAGGCTCTGCTCTTTGAAGAGACCGGCACCAACCTCGCGATCAAGTACACTGCCGCAAAGGGTGATCCAGACCGCGCTTGGGCCCGTGCCGACTATGTCCGGCGCGAGCGCTTCTCTGTGCAGCGGCATACGGCGGCGATGATGGAGCCCCGCGGGGTGCTCGCCGAGTGGGATGCCACTCTCGGTAGGCTCACCGTCTCGGGGGCGAGCAAAGTGCCCTTTTTCAACCGGCTCATCCTCGCCGCGCAGATGGGTCTCGCCGAGGATGCGATCGACATGGTCGAAAACGATGTCGGCGGCGGGTTTGGCGTGCGTGGCGAATTCTACCCCGAGGATTTTCTGATCCCGTTTGCGGCGCGCTTGACCGGGCGGCCGGTCAAATGGATCGAGGACCGGCGCGAGCATCTGATCGCGGCGAACCATGCGCGCGAGGCCGAATGCGAAGTGCAAATCGCCTGCCGCTACGATGGCACGATCCTCGCGCTAGCGGGCGACGTCTATGTCGATGTCGGAGCCTACAACCGGACCAACGGGATGGTCGGAGCCCGCAATATCGCCCAGTTTCTCTCAGGCCCCTATCGCATTCCCGACATCCGCATCGGAGCTTCGCTGGTGCTGACGAACAAGACGCCGGTCGGCACCTATCGGGGACCCGGACGGTTCGAGGCGGATTTCTTTCGGGAGCGGCTCTTGGACATTGTCGCCCGCGATCTCGGCATCGACCGCGTCGAATTCCGCCGGCGCAATCTGCTAACAGCGGCGGAAATGCCCTATTCGATCGCGACGATCACCCCCTACGAGCACAAGGACGCGTTCGATAGCGGCGACTACCGCCTGACCCTCGATCGCTGCCTGCAGGAGATCGGCTGGGTGGAAAAGGCGGGCCTCCGGGGAAAGCTGGTCGACGGCCGCTATCACGGGTTAGGGATCGGGTGTTTCATCGAGGGCAGTGCGGCCGGTCCCAAGGAAAATGCCCGGCTGGTACTTGAGCCCGACGGTACGGTCTCGGTCTTTGTCGGCTCCTCGGCGGTCGGGCAGGGGCTCGAAACTGCATTTGCGCAGATTGCCGCCGACGCGCTGGAGATCCCGATAGATCGCATCCGCGGCGTGTTCCACGGCTCGACCGGCTTCGTCCGGGAGGGCTTCGGCTCGTTCCATTCGCGTGCCGTCGTGATGGGCGGGTCGGCGATTTCACTTGCCGCCGAACGCTTCAAACAGGCAGTTCGCGCTGCTGCGGCCAGGCGCCTAGGCTGTGAATCCAGCACAGTCGAACTCGCCGAAGGCCGCCTCGCCACCGCTCCCGACGGCAAGTCCGCCAGCTTCGCCGAGCTCGCGGTCGAGGGAATTTCGGCCGAGGAAAGCTTTGACAACAACAGACACGCCTACAGCTATGGCGCGCATGCCGCCCATATCGCGGTCGATCCGCGGACCGGCCATATCGAGGTCCTCAACTATGTCGCGGTCGAGGATGTCGGGCGCATCATCAATCCGATGTTATTGAAGGGCCAGATCGTCGGTGCAGTCGTGCAGGGGCTGGGCGGCGCGCTGCTGGAACATCTCGTCTATAACGACGAGGGGCAGCTGCTGACCGGCTCGCTCGCCGACTATCTGCTGCCGACCGCCAGCGATTTTCCGCGCATCCGCGCCGTCGTCACGGAGACGCACCCTTCGCCGATCAACCCTCTCGGCGCCAAGGGAGCCGGTGAAGGCGGGGTTGTTCCGGTAGGCGGGGTGATCGCCAACGCGGTGGCCTCGGCGTTAGCTTCGCTCAATGTGCAGCCTCATGAGCTGCCGCTTTCGCCGCCGCGGATTTGGCAGCTCATCGAAACCGCGCGCGAGGCGCAAAAACCTCGCAGGGAGTAACCCGATGACCAAAGCCCGGCACGAGATGCCGACCGAAATTGCCGCCCTCTCGCTCGACGAGATCGCCGAGCGCTACATCGGTCGCTTTCGCGACAAGAAGGGTGATTGGGAAGCCTTCGAGGACGCCAAGGTCGACGGCTACCGCCGCGCCCAGCATCGCTTCATCGGCGCAGGCGGGTCCGGCAAGCACGACGACCCCACGGTCATCCCGGCGCGCGCCTTTACCCTCAGCGTCATGTATGTGCCGCCGGGACAAGGTAACGCGCCGCATACGCACGAGGTCGAGGAGGTCTTCTTCGTCCTTCAGGGGTATCTGACTGTCTTTGTCGAAGATGAAGGCGGGCGGCGGGTCAGCCGGACGCTCGGGCCGTGGGAGTGTATTGCCTGCCCACCGGGTGTCATTCACGGCTACCAGAACGAAAGCCTCGAGCCGGTCTATTTTCAGGTGATGCTCGGGCGCGGTCGTCCGGACACGATGGGCTATGTGGACGACGAGCTCTACCGGCGGCGAGACGCACATCTCGGCCGGAGCTGCTGAGGTGCGTGTCACTGCGGCAGTCATGGAAGAGAAGTCCGGTATGTTGGAGCTCGACAATCGAGCTCGTGATGCCGCGTCTCGTCCGGCTCATCACCTTCTACGACTTTGCCGCGATCAATCCGGCGGCGGATGCGGCCGGCGGCGCGGCGCTCAAACCGGTGCTGCGAATGCCGCAATGACCATTCACCAAGGAAGAAGAGGAATGGCTACCAAATCCCACATCATCGCCTTGGAGGAGCATTACTACGATTCCGAAGTGAAGCGGCACGCCAGCGGTCTGGCGCGATCGCCGCGCCGGCAACCGTGCAGCGTCTCCACGATCTGGGCGAACTGCGCTTGAAGGAAATGGACGAGGCCGGCATCGACCTGCAGGTGTTGTCGCATACGATGACGGGGCTCCAAAAGCTCGATGCTGAAACCGTCACGCCAATGACCGCCTGAACGAGGCGGTACGCGCCCACCCCGACAGATTTGCGGCCTTTGCGGCACCGCCCACTGCCAACCAAAAGGCAACAGCCGACGAACTCGAACGCACGGTCGGCAGGCTCGGCTTTAAAGGAGCGATGGTGAACGGGATGACCAACGGGGTCTTCCTCGACGACAAGAGGTTTTGGCCGATCTTTGGGCGGGCTCAGGTGCTCGACGTACCGCTCTACATGCACCCGGCTATCCCGCATCCTGCGGTGATCGAGGCTTACTGCAAGGATTACGTCGAAAAACATCCGGGGATCTTGCGCGCCGGCTGGGGCTTTACCGTCGAGACCGCGACGCAGGGCATTCGCCTCGTGCTGAGTGGCGTGTTTGACGCCCATCCGCCTCTCAAAATCATCATCGGGCATTTGGGTGAAGGGCTGCCCTTCTACCTCTGGCGCATCAGCCACGGGCTACGCGGCAGCGACGGCGGCAAATCTTTCCGAGACACCTTGTGCGAGCACTTTCATGTCACCGCCAGCGGGTTCTTTTCCGATCCGGCTTTGCTGTGCTGCGTGATGGAAATGGGGATCGACCGGATCCTGTTTTCCGACGACTATCCGTTCGTCGACAATCCGCCAGCGACGAAATG
>DASQCY010000504.1:0-5605 GCA_035634495.1 Allostellaceae bacterium | reverse complement strand
ACGATCTGGAACACCCCGGCGCTCGACCCCGATCTCGGGCTGATTTATTTCGCCACCGGCAATTGCGGTCCCGATCTCGATGGCGCGATACGCGAAGGCGACAACCTGTTCTGCGCCTCGATCGTCGCCCTAAAGGCCAAGACCGGCGAATATGTCTGGCATTTCCAGCAGGTCCACCACGACCTCTGGGACTATGACGCAGTGAGCCCGGTCGTGCTGTTCGACACAGGGATCGACGGCCAGCCGAGGAAGGGCATCGCCGAGGCCGGCAAGACCGGCTGGGTCTACATCCTCGATCGCACCAACGGCAAACCGCTGATCGGCGTCGAGGAAAAGCCGGTGCCCCAGGAGCCGCGCCAAAAGACGGCGAAGACCCAGCCATTCCCGGTCGGCGACGCGTTCGTGCCGCAATGCGCGCCGGCCTTCGAGGGATATGACAAGACCGGCTGCATCTTCGAGCCCTTCTGGGAGGAGCCGGTGCTGATTCAACCCGGCGTCACCGGCGGCACGTCCTGGGCGCCGATGCCCTACAGCCCCGACACCGGCTATTTTTACGTCGCCGCTAGCGTCCGTTCGACTGCGTTCGTGCGTTACGGCGATAACACCTACAAGCGCGGCCAGCGCTACACCGGTGGGAGCTTGGCCGCGACCCCGATGGGCATACCGATGTCCGGCACGTTCACCGCGATCGCTGGCAGGACCAACAAGATCAGCTGGCAGCACCAGATGCCCTATCGCATGGGGGGCGGCGGCGGCTCGACCGTCACCGCCGGCGGCCTGTTGTTGCGCGGCGAGCCCGACGGCAACTTCGTCGCGGTCGACGCCAAGACCGGCGACAAGCTGTGGAGCTTCCAGACCGGCTTTGGCGCCGACGCGCCCGCCGTCGTCTACGAGGTCGACGGCGAGCAGTTCATCGCGATCGCGACCGGCGGCAACGTGCTGCAAGGCAGCTCCTTTGGCGACGCGGTCTGGGCTTTTTCGCTGAAGGGACAGCTCGGTCCGCTATGGCCGCCGCCGCCGCCGGCCAAGGTTGCCGGCCCGCCCGGACCGATCGTCCCCGGTGCCGACAAGATCAATATCGGCGCCAACAACGTCGAATATACGTATTTCCCGGCCCGGACTCGGGTCAAAGCGGGGACCGCCATAACCTTCACCAATGTCGGCGACATCCCGCACACCGCGACCGCCTACCGGCAGGGCAATTGGGACACCGGCGTATTGGAGAAGGGCCAGTCGAAGACCATCACCTTCTCCGAGCCTGGCAACTACTTCTACATCTGCACGCCGCACCCGTGGATGTACGGCCAGGTCATCGTCGAGCAATGAGCTGGACCAGCCAAAGACAGCGACCAACCGGCGACGCACCCCTTGTGCGGCCCAGAGGTCCGTGCGATAAAAACTCGCAAAAAATTCTCCCGCGTACCTCTGCGGCGCAATCGGAGCTCGCAAGGACGTCGGGATGATCGGGTAACCGCCTGGTGAGCGTAGGGAGAAACGGCCATGTCCGATAGCGACGGATCGGCGACCGAGGCTGTCTCGGCTGTCGGTGTTCTGACCGGTGTTGCCCGCAGTCCGACCTCGCGGCGGGCCTTCATAAAAGGGGTGATAGCCTCGGGAGCGGCGGTTCCGGCCGCAGGCTTCATCATGCGTGGTCACGGGGTGACCACTGCCTTTGCGCAGACATCGGGCGCGGTCGAGCGGCTCGTGACCTTGAACGTCAACGGCCGAGATCGGCGGGTCGACGTGCTGCCGCAGGAAACGCTGTCGCATACCTTGCGCTACAAGCTCGGGCTGACCGGAACCAAGCTCGGCTGCGACCACGGCGAGTGCGGTGCGTGCACGGTGATCGTCGACGATCTCGCGATTTATTCCTGCTCGACGCTGACGCATGCGGTGCGCGGCCGCAAGATCACCACGGTCGAGGGGCTGCAGGGCCCCAATGGCGAATTGCACAAAGTACAGGCGGCGTTTGTCGAGGAATTGGGTCCGCAATGCGGCTTCTGTACCGTCGGCCAGGTGATGTCGGCGGTCGCTTTGCTAAAGGCGAACCCGAAGCCCTCGGTCGACGAGGCGCGGTTGGCGATGTCGGGCAATCTCTGTCGCTGCGGTGCTTACGACCATTACCTCAGAGGTGTGATGCGCGCGGCGGGGGAGGTTTGAGATGGCTTACAAGCTGATCGGCAAGGATTTCACGCCGCACGACGTCGTGGCGAAGGTCACCGGCAAGGCGAAGTATGCCGAGGATTTTCGGGCCGAGGGCATGGTGTTCTGCAAGTTGTTGAGCAGCCCGATGCCGCATGCCCGGATCCGCAATATCGACGCCTCGGATGCGCTGAAGATGCCGGGGGTGCTGGGGATTTTGACTGCCGACGACGTGCCGCAATTCCCGCCGCCGCAGACGCCGATCCTCGCCAAGGACGAAGTGTTCTATGTCGGCGAGCCGATCCTCGCCCTCGCCGCCGAAGACGAGACGATCGCCGCGGACGCGCTCGAAAGGATCAAGCTCGACCTCGAGCAGCTGCCGCATGTGCTCGACCCGCTCGACAGCCTCTACCCGGGTGGGCCGAATGCCCGCTCGAACGGCAATGTGGCGGCGGCGCAGATCAACCTGCAGACGGTCAAATGGGACGCCGGCGACTTCGGCGACGACAAGGTGCTGCCGATGGGCAAGCCGGCCGAGCAGTGGACCTATGGCGACCTCGATGCCGGCTTCAAGGCGGCCAAGCTGATCATCGAAGAGAGCTTTGTCACCGCCGGCTACTCGCATCACAGCATGGAGCCGCGCTCGGCCATGGCCTATTGGCAGGGCGGCAAGTGCTTCTTGTACGGGTCGAACCAGAGCCACACCGGTGCGGTGCCGAATATCGCCCGTTATATCGGGATCGAGCCCAAGGATCTCGTCTTTGTCGCCGAATATTGCGGCGGCGGTTTCGGCAGCAAAATTCCGGGCTATCCGATTATGGCGGTCCCGGCGCTGATGGCCAAGAAACTCGGCCGGCCGGTGATGATGCGCATCACCCGGATCGAAGAATATGCGATCGGCAGCGCCCGCCCGACCTTCCAGGGCTATGCCAAGCTCGGGTTCCGCGAAGACGGACGGATGACCGCGGCCGACCTGTACATCGTGCACGAGAACGGGCCGCATATCGGCGGCGGCGATTTCCGCTCGGCCGGCAACGCTCTGTCGTTCCTCTACCAGCCGATGGCGATGCGCTGGCGAGCGATCCCGGTTCTGACGAATACGCCGCCGCGCGGGCCGCAACGCGGTCCGGGCGAGAACCAGCTGGTGCCGGCGGTCGAGCCGATGATCGACAAGGCGGCGCGGCAGCTCGGCATCGATCGGGTAGCGATCCGCAAGATCAACGCGCCCGATAATGGCGGCAAGATCGGCAGCGACCAGGGACCGGTCACCAGCGCGTTCATCAAGGAAGCGCTCGACCAAGGCGCTCAGCTGTTCAATTGGGAGGAGAAAAAGAAGCTTTCGGGGCAGCGGACCGGCAACAAAGTGATCGGCATCGGCATTGGCCAAGGCTACCACAACGCCGGAACGAACGGCTTCGACGGTCTCCTGCGGATCACTCCCGACGGCAAACTGCATGTGCATCAGGGCGTGGGAAATCTCGGCACCTACTCGCACTCGGCGACAAGCCGGGTTGCTGCCGAATTCCTCAACTACAATTGGGACAACGTGATAATCGAGCGCGGCGACAGCCGGCTCGGGCTGCCGTGGAACAGCGTTCAGGCGGGCAGCCTTACCGCCTCGACCGAGTCGCGCACCAACTACGTCGCGGCGCTCGATGCCAAGCAAAAGCTGTTCGAGATCGCCGCCCAGATGCTCGGTGGCGCGCCCGAGGATTACGAGCTCGGCGAAGAGCGCGTTGTCCTCAAATCCGACCCGACGAAGTCGATCAGCTACGCGCAAGCGGCACAGAAGGCAGTGGAGCTCGCCGGCAAATACAGCGGCCAGACGGTGCCGGACGACATCAACCCGCTGACCAAGGATGCCGTGCAGGTCATCGCCGGCACTGGGCTGATCGGCGTTGCCAAGGACACCCTACCGCGCAATGGCGGCGTGCCGGGCTTGACCGTGACTTTCGCCGAGATCGAGCTCGATGTCGAGACCGGCAAGTTCAAGATCACCGACATGCTCACCGTCGCCGATTGCGGGACCGTGATCCACCCGCAGGGTCTCGCGCATCAGATCCGCGGCGGCAATGTAATGGGGATCGGCTTGGCTCGCCTCGAGCGGCACGTCTACGATCCCAAGCTCGGGTTGCCGGCCGCCGCCTTGCTCTATCAGGCCAAGCCGCCCTCCTATCTCGACGTGCCGGCGGAGATCGGGTGGGGTGCCGTCGACAAGCCCGACCCGCAAAACCCGGTCGGCGTCAAGGGGGTCGGCGAGCCGCCGCAAGGTTCCGGCGCGGCGGCGATCACGACGGCGGTCTCGGACGCGCTGGGCGGCCACCTGTTCAACCGGACGCCGGTGTCGACGGACATGATCGTCAACCATCTGGCCGGGCGGCCGCAATCGCACAAGCCGCTTCAGATCAACTCGGTCTGAGGGAGCATCGCCATGATCGTCAAAGACATGATGCCTGGTTTCGAGCTCTATCAGCCGACGCAGCTCGCCGACGCACTCGCCTTGCTCGATCGCTACGGCAAGGACGGCTGGAAGATGGCCGGCGGCAATGACAGCCTCTCGTGGTTCAAGGAGCGGATCAAACGCCCCAAGGCGGTCATCGACATCAGCGGGATCGCGGCTCTGAAAGGGATACGTGAGACCCCTGATGGGGTCGAGATCGGGGCGCTGACGAGTTTGACCGAGATCGAGCGCAGCCCGGTAATCCGCGCAAAGTACCGCGTGTTGGCCGATGCGGCGCGGCGGGTGGCGAGCCCGCAGATCCGTAACACCGGAACGATCGGCGGCAACCTGGCCCAAGACACGCGGTGCTGGTATTACCGGTATGGGCTGCCCTGCTACCGGGCCGGCGGCAACACCTGTTTTGCCGACACGCCGGAGGGGGTGAACCGCGAGCACGCGTTGTTCGACACCGACCGTTGCGTGGCGGTGAGCCCATCGGACACCGCGCCTGCGCTGGTGGCGCTCGACGCCAAAATGGTGGTCAAGAGTTCGAAGGGTGAGCGGGTCGCGAGCGCCGAAGAATTCTTCATCGGACCGAAAATCGACATCACGCGAATGACCGCGCTCAAGCCCGAGGAGATCCTGACTGCGGTCCGCATTCCAAACAGCTGGGCCGGGGCGCGGTTCTATTTCGAGAAGGTAGCCGATCGCGACACCTGGGACTTTGCCCTTGTCAACGTGGCCGCGGCGATCGTTGTCAACAACGGCGTCGTAGAGCGGTCACGAATCGCCTGCGGCGGGGTCAGCGCCGTGCCGCGGCGGCTGACCGTGGTCGAGGAGGTGATCCAGGGTAAGCCCGCCGAGGAGGCGACCGCCAAGCTGGCCGGCCAATCGGCGACCCGCGGCGCACGGCCCTTGAACTACAACCAGTTCAAAATCCCGCTGATGGCGAACCTGGTAACCCGGGCGGTGCGCGACGCCGCCTAACAGCTCTCCTGTGACGGGTCGATGGAGCTGTTCCGC
>DASQCY010000503.1:0-4058 GCA_035634495.1 Allostellaceae bacterium | reverse complement strand
ACCCGCGATGTTATGCGATTTCTGTGGAACAGAAAAGGAACACTGCCGCCGCCACGCGGGCCATAGATGCGCTTCTCGAGGGCCTGAACCCGGCGCAGCGCAGCGCTGCTGCCTATGGTATCGACGCAGAGGAAGGGCCGCCGCCGTTGTTGATCGCTGCGGGGGCCGGCACCGGCAAAACCAAGACGCTGGCGCACCGGGTGGCTCGGCTGATCCTCGGAGGCGCCGATCCGCGTCGTTTGTTGCTGTTGACCTTTACCCGCCGCGCCGCGCTCGAAATGACCCGCCGCGCGCAACAGATCCTCGGTGCGAGCCAACGTGGTCGAGCAGCCGGCGGTGCCGAGGCCGCGCTGCTGCCCTGGTCGGGCACATTTCATTCTATCGGCAACCGGCTGTTGCGCCGGCACGCCGCCACCCTCTCGCTGGACCCAACCTTCACCGTGCTCGACCGCGCCGACAGCGCCGATCTGATGGACTTGGTCCGCAGCGATCTCGGCCTCGCCCGCACCCGCTCCCGGTTCCCAAAGAAGGGCACGTGTTTGGCGATCTATTCCTTCAGCGTCAATGCCGGCTGTCCGCTCGAGGAGACGCTGGCCGACTCCTTCCCCTGGTGCGACGAGTGGGAAGCCGAGCTGAAACGCCTCTTTGCCGCTTATGTCGCCGTCAAACAACGTGACAACGTGCTCGATTACGACGATCTGCTGCTGTATTGGCGCGAGGCCGTACAAATGCCCGGCATCGCCGCGCAGATGCGGGCGGATTTCGACCACATCCTGGTTGACGAGTATCAAGACACGAACCGGCTGCAAGCCGCGATCCTGCTCGCGCTGGCGCCCGATGGTGCAGGGCTCACCGTGGTCGGCGACGACGCCCAGTCGATCTATGCCTTTCGTGCCGCGACGGTGCGGAACATTCTCGATTTTCCCGATCAGTTCTCACCGCGAGCGGCGGTAATTTCGCTCGAGCACAACTATCGTTCGACCCAACCTATTCTCGACGCCGCCAACGCGGTCATCGCCCAGGCCCGAGAAGGTTTCTCCAAGACGCTGACCTCGTCGAAGTTGTCTGCCGAGCTACCTCACCTGGTGACCGTCGAGGACGAAATGGCCCAGGCAGTCTATGTCGCCGACCAGGTCTTGGAGCACCGCGAGGCCGGGATCGATTTGCGCCACCAGGCCGTCTTGTTCCGCACCTCGCACCATAGCGGGCGGCTGGAGATCGAGCTGGCGGGCCGCAACATCCCGTTCGTCAAATATGGCGGGCTCAAATTTATTGAGGCGGCACACGTCAAGGACCTGCTGGCAATCCTGCGCTGGGCGGAAAACCCGCGGGACGCCCTCGCCGGTTTTCGCGTTCTGCAATTGCTGCCGGGGATCGGACCGGCCAGCGCAAAGAAGGCTATGGCGCATCTCGGCGAGCACGGGTTCGACCTGGGCGAGCTTGCCGGTTTTGCACCCCCGGATGCAGCAGCTCTCTCCTGGCCGGGCTTCTGCCGCATGCTGCGGCGTCTACGCGATGCCGCGACCGCCTGGGCCGGGCAGGTTGGCCTGATACGAGCGTGGTACCAGCCGCATCTTGAACGGCTTTACGATTACGCGCCCTCACGCGCCGGAGACCTCGACCAGCTTGAACAGATCGCCATGGGTTACCCAAACCGCGAACGCTTTCTCTCCGAAGTGACGCTCGACCCGCCCGACGCGACCGGCGCCGAAGCCGGCCGCCCCGGGCTCGACGAGGATTATCTGATCCTGTCGACGATCCATTCTGCCAAGGGTCAGGAATGGGATGCGGTCTATGTGCTGCAGCTCGTTGATGGCTGCATCCCCTCGGACATGGCCACCGGCAATCCAGCGCAGATCGAGGAAGAGCGCCGTCTGCTTTATGTCGCCATGACCCGTGCCAAGCAGCATCTCCATCTGGTTCAGCCGCTGGGGTTCTTCCGTACCCACCAGCATCGCTTTGGCAGCGGCTACACGATCGCCCCACGCTCGCGGTTCCTGCCCGACGACATCCTGCCGCTGTTCACTCGGCGCGCCCCAGCGACTCCCGAAGCTGTTGCTGCCGTGCTGGCGCCGCAGCCGGTGGTCCGTGTTGATATCGGGGCACGGCTCCGCGGTATGTGGGGCTAGCGGAGCGCGGCACCTCGTGAACAGCCCGCCACAGGCCCAACTGGAATCGGCGACCCGGGAGGTTCTGGCAGGCCTTGTCGAGCGCGTCACCTTCCACAACGCCGAGAACGGCTTTTGCGTTCTGCGCATCAAGGCGCGCGGCCACCGCGAATTGATCACCGTCATCGGCCACGCCGCGGTGATCGCCGCCGGCGAGTGGGTCACAGCGTCGGGCGAATGGGTCAACGACCGAACCCATGGCCAGCAGTTCAAGTCGCGCTTCATGCACACCTCGGCGCCGACGTCTATCGAGGGCATCGAGAAATATCTCGGTTCCGGGATGATCCGCGGCATCGGCCCGGTCTACGCCAAGAAGATGGTCAAGGCGTTCGGCGAAAAGGTGTTCGACGTGATCGAGGCGGAGCCCGATCGCCTGCGCGAGGTGACCGGCATCGGCCCCATGCGGGCCAAGCGCATCACCGGCGCCTGGGCCGAGCAGAAGATCGTGAGGGAGATCATGGTCTTCCTGCATAGCCATGGCGTGGGCACCGCACGCGCGGTCCGCATCTTCAAGACCTACGGCGCCGATGCCGTGCAGGTCATGACCGAGAACCCCTACCGTCTCGCCCGCGATATCCGCGGCATCGGCTTCAAGACGGCGGACGCGATCGCGATGAGGCTTGGCATCGAGAAGACGGCGATGATCCGCGTGCGCGCCGGGATTTCGTACGCACTCACCGAGGCGATGGACGAGGGACACTGCGGATTGCCCGCCGAGGAACTCAGGCCGTTGGCCGTCGAGTTGCTCGAGGTTCCCGAGGAATTGATCCAGACCGCGCTGGATCTGGAACTGGCCGAGAGAACGGTCATCGCCGACACGGTCGGCGAGGCCGCCTGCATATTCCTCGCGGGCCTCTACCGCGCCGAGCAGGTGATTGCCGAGCGGATACTGCGCCTGGCCGTTGGAAAACTGCCCTGGCCCCACATCGACCCGGAGAAGGCGCTTCGGTGGATCGAGCAAAAGACCGGCTTGTCGTTGGCCGAGAGTCAGGTCGCCGCGATCCGATTGGCGCTCTTCTCCAAGGTGCTCGTCATTACCGGCGGACCTGGGGTAGGCAAGACGACCATCGTTAACTCGATCTTGCGCATCCTCGCCGCTAAGGGCGTGAGCCTGTTGCTCTGTGCTCCGACGGGCCGGGCCGCCAAGCGCATGACCGAAGCCACCGGGTTTGAGGCCAAAACCATCCACCGGCTGCTCGAGGTGGACTCGAAAGGCGGCGGGTTCAAACGGAACATCGACAACCTGCTCGACTGTGACCTGTTGGTCGTCGACGAGACCTCCATGGTCGACGTCCCGCTGATGCAGGCGCTGATGAGGGCCGTCCCCGACCATGCCGCGTTGCTGATCGTCGGCGACATCGACCAGCTCCCGTCCGTCGGCCCGGGTCAGGTCCTGGCCGACGTCATCGCGTCCGGCGCGGTGCCGGTCGTGCGCTTGACCGAGGTCTTTCGCCAGGCCGCCCACAGCCGGATCATCACCAGCGCGCACCAGATCAACCGGGGCTCCATTCCCGACCTCTCCAGGCCCGAGGGCGAGAGCGACTTCTATTTTGTGCCAGCGGACGATCCCGAAACCGCCGTGCCGCTGATCATCGAACTGGTGAAGACACGTATCCCGCAGCACTTTGGTCTCGATCCCCTCCGCGATGTTCAGGTGCTGTGCCCGATGAACCGCGGCGGCGTCGGAGGCCGCTCGCTGAATATCGAACTCCAGGCAGCGCTGAACCCCGCCGGCGAGCGCAAGATCGAGCGTTTCGGATGGACCTTCGCCCCCGGCGATAAGATCATGCAGATCGAGAACGACTACGACAAAGACGTCTACAACGGCGACATCGGTTACATCGACGATGTCGATCCCAACGCCGGCGAACTCACCGCCAGTTTCGACGG
>DASQCY010000502.1:0-2361 GCA_035634495.1 Allostellaceae bacterium | reverse complement strand
GAAATCGCCAGGCGTGCGAAAGTCTCGAAACGAGACCTCTATGCGAATTTCGGCAGCAAGCATGCGGTGCTCGTCGCCTGTATCACGAGTCGCGCCGGCCGAATGCGGCTACCGCCGGACCTGCCTACCCCACGAAGCCGGAAGATGCTCGCATCGACGCTTACCGGCTTTGCGACGAAACTGGTGCGTGAGGTTTCCCACCCATCGGTGATCGCCACGTTCCGCCTGGCGATCGCCGAGGCGACGCGCTCGCCTGAGATAGCCCAAGCTCTCGACGTGGCCGGCCGTGATGCCACGCGCGGCGCCCTCGCTGAACTATTGGCGAACGCCCAATCATCGGGGCTCATCGGTTCGGGAGAGCCAACGGAGATGGCGACGCAATACCTGGGACTTCTCTGGGAGGGCCTGATGGTGGGCTTACTACTGGGGGTTGCTGCGACGCCCCAGCCTGCCGAGGCCGTGCGACGGGCAACTAAGGCGACGGCGGCGTTTATGCGGCTCCATCCCGATGCTGCGAACGCTCGCACTGAAGACCGCTAGCCTGCCCGCCGCGCAAAGGGTCGAATGGCAAGAATATGGCGGGTGGCTACGACGTGATTGTTATTGGCGGTGGGCTGGGCGGACTGATCGCACGCATCGGCACGCGGACGCTTCTGGGCTTCCTATGCGAAACGGCGCCTTTCGATCTTGCTGTTCTCCGCTACGTTCGGCCTCTCGGCTCGGCCGACCGAGATTGGGTTCAAGCGTTATTCCACGTTGCTGTTGCCGAAATGGATGATACGGCTCGCTAACCATCGCCGGTCTAGCGAGGTGATCGCCGGCATACCGGCAGACACGTGCCGCCGATGGCACTCGTCGATTATTCAGCGATTGACAGCGGCCTTGGCGGGCTCCCCCACCCGGGGCAGTAGCACGGTGTCGATCGCCGGCTTGCGGAGGCAGAGTTTCGCCCTTATATCGGGGCTGCCTGTTATTGTTAAGACAATATGTCTATTCGCAACAAGCAAATTTGAATCAGATGAATCGACACGAGGCTCCCTCCCCTGCTAACCCCCTGATACGCCGATTCGGGCGCCCTGATCGGTGACAACAACCCCCTGTTCGTCGGCGTCAGGAAGCGGCTGGTAAATGTCTGATCTAAAGGGCTTTATCGAGGATGAGGGGGGTCAAATCTCAGCATCGAATCGATGATTCGCCCTGTTTTCCTGCTTTTACAGGGGTCGGGGAATTTGTCGGAGAGCTCCGGGCGTCCTCCTCTCCCCGCTTTGTTCCCACCCTTCCCTCCCCGCAAGCGGGCGAGGGTCAGGGAGGCGCTGCTATCGGCTGCGGTTGCGGCCGGGGGAGTGTATGCTGGCGGCGAGGAGGAGCACCGCCATGAACCGCGCCGTCATCGTTATTTGCGACAGCCTGCGGACCGACCTGATCACCCAGCGCGATGCGCCGTTCCTGACGGAGTTAGGGCAGCGTTCGGCGCGGTTCGCCAGCCATGCCGGCGTGTTCCCCTCGACCACCCGGACGAGTGCGGCCTCGATCGCCACCGGGTGCCTGCCGGCCCGCCACGGCCTTCTCGGCAACACGATGGCGCTCGACGAGGGCGACGGGCTCGTCTGCCTGTCGGTCGGCAGGCCGGATTTCCGCGATCGGCTGCACCGCGCGACCGGCCGGACCTTGCATGCTCCAACCTTGGCCGAACGGCTCGACCGCGCCGGCGAGACCACGATCGCGTTCTCGAACGTGTCGCCGGGGGCGGCCTATTTCCTCGACCCCGACGGGTACGGCTGGGTCTACAACGCCGCCGGCAGCTATAGTCCCGGCCGCCGGCCGCTATCGGCAGAAAACGGACTTGCCATCACCAAAGGTGAAGCGGGCGACACCATCGCGACCGAGCGGTTCTGCGAGGAGGTATTGCGCGGCCGCGCGCCGGCACTGGCGGTGTTGTGGCTCTCGGAGCCGGACTATACCGGCCATCACACCCCGCTCGGCTCGCCGGCGCATCGCCGCGCGATCGCGAGTGCCGATGCCAATGTGCGGCGGGTCGCCGAGACGGTCGCGGCGCTCGACGCGACCGGTGAGCGCATCCTCTTCCTTGTCGGCTCCGATCACGGGATGGAGACGGTCGACGAGACGATCGATCTCGATGCACTCCTGCTCGATGCGGGGCTGAAGCGCGCAGCGGCCTCGTCCGAGGTCGTCGTGGCACCCAACGGCACGGCTGCATTGCTCTATTTCGCCGACCCGGCCGGTCCTCTCGTCGGGGAGGTTAAACGGTTTCTGGAGACCCAGGACTGGGTCGGCCGGGCGTTTGTCGGCGGCGAACTCGCCGAGATCGGGCTGCCGACAGGTTCGGCGGCGCAAATCGCG
>DASQCY010000501.1:0-7684 GCA_035634495.1 Allostellaceae bacterium | reverse complement strand
CGCCGCCTGGAAGTCGAGCATGAAGATCTGTGCTTCGAGCAGCGAGGTGTGGACCCATTGGCCTTCGCCGGTGCGCTCGCGATTGAGCAACGCCAGCACGATCCCATAGGACAGTAGCAGCCCGGCCGAGGTGTCGTTGATTGCGATGCCGACGCGCACCGGCCCCTGTCCAGGATGGCCGGTGATCGACATCAGCCCGCCCATGCCCTGGGCAATCTGATCGACCCCGGCGCGGCCGGCGTAGGGCCCGTCCTGGCCGAAGCCGGAAATGCTCCCATAGACGATGCGCGGATTGATCTTACGCACCGCCCCGTAATCGACGCCGAGCCTGTGCTTCACGTCGGATTTGTAGTTCTCGACGATGACGTCGGCGCGCTCGGCCAGCTTGAAGAAGATCTCGCGGCCTTCGTCGCTCTTTAGATTCAACGTCATCGCCTGCTTGTTGCGGTGCAGGTTCTGGAAGTCGGGCCCGTCGCGGCGGCTGCCGGTGGCGTCGACGAGTTCGCCGGAGGGTTCGATCTTGATGACCTGGGCCCCCCAATCGGCGAGCTGGCGAACCGCCGTCGGACCGGCGCGATGCGCGGTCAGGTCGACGACCAGAAAATCGTTCAAGGGCAGCGGGAGCGTCGTCATCGGCAAATCCTCCATGGTTGGTTGGTGAAAATTGAAGCGGCGTCCTCAGCCCCCCGGACCTTGGCGGAATACCATATCGGCGGCTTGTCTTTGCGCCGGTGAAAGGCTCGCGTAAAGCGCTTCGAGCGCCGGGAGAAGTCTCTTCAAGTCGGCGAGCTCGACCTCGTCATACTGGATCTCGGCGCGTAAATCGTCGACCGCCGAAGCGTTGGCAGGTGGCTGATGCTGAGCGGTCGCCTCGGCCCGGGCGTTCCCCCGAAGCACATTGGCGAGCGCGCCGAACGGTGCCTCCTGGGCTGGAGTTATTTGTAGCCTTTGATGAAGGCTGGCGATGCTTGCCTCGACATCCGGCGGCTGCGGGTTGGGTCTCGCCTGAGCCAATATTGCGCCTGATACCGCGGGCGGTTGCCCTCCTGCCATCCCGACCGGTGAGCCGATGACAATTAGCCAGCCGCTCACCAGCCCGGCGACGACCGATTGGCTGCCGTTTCGTGACATTTGCCCGAACCCTTTTCCGCTGCGCATGACCGGCCATTATAGGCACGGACGGCGATCGTGGTCCCTGCCGACCCCGATACGCCGGGGCAGCCTTGAGTAGCCATGCACAACAGGAAGACCGAGCCGTCGATTTCACGGTATGGGTACAAGTGGGCGAGCGTGCTACGCTCGCTCGAAGCACCGGACGAAGGAACAGTAACCATGGCGTACGATTTGCTGATCAAGAACGGCCACATCGTCGACGGCTCGGGGATGCCATCTTTCCGCGGCGATGTAGGGATCAAAGACGGCAAGATCTTCGAGATCGGCAAACTGAGCGGGCCGGCCACACGGACGATCGACGCCGAGGGCCGGGTCGTGGCGCCAGGCTTTATCGATAATCACTGCCATTACGATGCCCAGGTCACCTGGGACCCGCTGTGCTCATTCTCCTGCGACCACGGCGCCACCTCGGTGATTTTCGGCAATTGCTCGCTGTCTCTGGCGCCGGTGCGCAAGGGATCGGAGCGGCGCCTGTCGGAGTTCCTCTCCTATGTCGAAGCGATCCCGATGGAGGTGCTCGACACCCTCGAATTCACCTGGGAGACCTTTCCCGAATATCTCGACCAGATGGATCACCATCTCGGGGTCAATGTTGGCAATCTGATCGGGCACACCGCCGTCCGCTATTACGTGATGGGTGACGACTGCCAGAAGCGAACCGCCACCGACAACGAAATCGGCCAGATGCAGGACCTCGTGCGCGACGGAATGAAGGCTGGCGCGCTGGGGCTCTCGGTGTCGCGCAACCAGGGCCATTTCGACCCGCAAGGGGTGCACATCCCGGCGATCTGGGCAGACGAAAAAGAAATCTTCGCGCTCGGCGACGTATTGCGCGACCTCGGCACAGGTTTGATCCAGTCGGGCGGCGGCAACGGTGCGGAGATGAAGGATGCGCTAATGAGCCGCCTCAGCGAGGCAACCGGCCGAACTGTGGTCTACAACAATCTCGGCCAGACGATGCGCCGGCCCGGCCAATGGCAGAAGCAGATGGCCCAGGTCGATGCGACGACCGCCAAGGGCATCCGCGCCTTTCCAATGTGCACGCCGAACCGCATCACCGACTACTTCACGATGCGCAACACCCAGACCTTCCGCGGCTTGCCGCTCTGGCACCCGATCTGCCTCTCGTCGCCCGAGGAGATGCTCAAGGCCTATGCCGATCCCGAGGTGCGTAAGAAGCTCCACGAGGAGGCGGTCGAATTCAAGAGCGGGCCGGCGATCGGCATTTGCAGCACCTGGTGGGACTACATGGTGGTGCAGACCGCGGTGCTCGAGAAAAACAAGTGGATCGAGGGCAAGACCCTCGGCGAGATCGCCAAGACCCAGGGCGAGGGCATCATCGATTGCCTACTCGATCTGACGATCGAAGAGAACCTCGACACCGAATGGCTGCACGGCGAGAACAATGTCGATGAAGAGGCCGTTGCCAAGATCCTGACGTACCCGAACGCGATCATCGGGTTGTCGGACGGCGGCGCGCATGTGCAGTTCCAAAGCGGGTTCGGCTTCTCGACCCGGTTGCTCTCCGAGTGGGTGCGCGAGAAGAAGGTCATGTCGCTGGAACACGCGGTGCGGCGGCTGACCTTCGAATCGGCTTCGATCTTCGGCCTCTATGACCGCGGCCTGCTCCGCCCAGGGATGGTTGCCGACATCGTGATCTTTGATCCCGATACAGTGAAGCCGCTACCGCTCGAGGTGTTGCACGACTTCCCGACCGGCGCGAAGCGGATCAAGGAGCCCGCCCAAGGCATCCATATGACGATCGTCAATGGCCAGATCCTGCTCGAAGACGGCAAGCACACCGGGACGCTGCCTGGCCGCGTCCTCCGCAACACCTATTATCACGCCAACCACGCTTGACTTTGCCCTAGCCCTCTCTCCCCTTGCGCGCATGGCGGGGAGAGGGAGGGATCCGCACAGCGGGAGAGCCTCACCCGGACTTGATCCGGGTGTGAGGGGCGACGGCCAGGGCTCGACGAGAACACGGCTCGCCGCTACGAGCCGGGGATGAACTGGCTGAGCAACTTCGTGCTGCCCAAGATCCGGGCGGTCGTCAGCAAAACGGCTGTTCCGGACAACCTGTGGACGAAATGCCCGGGCTGCGAGCAGATGTTGTTTTATCGCGAGCTCGAAGCCAATCTCCACGTCTGCCGCAATTGCGGCCATCACTTGCGCATCGGCGCCGAGCAGCGGCTCAAGATTCTCTTCGGCGACAGCGAATTCACGCGGATAGAATTGCCAAAAACGATTGTCGATCCGCTCAAATTCCGCGATCGTCGGCGCTATGTCGACCGGCTTCGGGAGGGACAGGCCGCACACGGCGCTGGCAGCGATGCGGTCGTCGTCGCCCATGGGCAGATCGACGGCTTTGCCTGCGTCGTCGCTGCTTTCGAATTCCAGTTCATGGGCGGATCGATGGGGATTGCCGCCGGCGAGGCGGTGGTCGCGGCCGCGAGGCTCGCCGTATTGCAGGAAGCCGCGCTGATCCTGGTTCCGGCTTCCGGCGGCGCGCGGATGCAGGAAGGTGTGCTGTCGTTGATGCAGATGCCGCGCACGATCCTCGCCGCCGACATGGTCAAGGAGAAGGGGCTACCCTACATCGTATTACTGACCGATCCGACCACCGGCGGGGTCTCTGCGTCGCTCGCAATGGTCGGCGACATCACCCTCGCCGAGCCCGGTGCCGTGGTGGGCTTTGCCGGGGCGCGGGTCATCGAGGAGACGATCCACGAGAAGCTCCCTGACGGGTTTCAGCGCGCCGAGTATCTGTTCGACCATGGCATGGTCGATCTCGTGGTGCCGCGCGCGGAGCTGCGCGCCACGTTGGGCTGCATTCTTGGCCTTCTACGCGATCCGCATCCGTCGGCCGCGGTTGGCCTAGTGAGCCCGGAGGCTTCGTGACCGCAGAGACCAGCGATCGAGTGCTCGAGCGGCTCGGCCGTCTGCACCCGAAGCTGATCGACTTGTCGCTTGGTCGTATCGAGCGGTTGCTTGCCGCGCTCGGCAACCCGCAAGACCGGCTTCCGCCTGTAGTACACGTCGCCGGCACCAAGGGCAAAGGGTCGACGGTGGCAATGATGCGCGCCTTTCTCGAAGCGGCCGGCTACCGCGCGCATGTCTACACCTCGCCGCATCTGGTGCGCTTTCACGAGCGCATTCGCGTCGCGGGGCAGCTGATCGACGAGGAGGCGCTGATCGCACTGCTCGAGGAATGCGAACGCGCCAACGGCGATAAGCCGATTACTTTTTTCGAGATCACGACGGCGGCGGCGTTGCTCGCCTTTGTCCGCACCCCCGCCGATATCGCGCTGCTGGAGGTCGGGCTTGGCGGCCGTCTCGACGCGACGAACGTGGTCCGCCGCCCGTCGGTGACCGCAATCACCCCGGTCTCGCTCGACCATCAGGCCTTTCTCGGCGACACCGTCGCGGCGATCGCCGGCGAGAAGGCCGGAATCCTGAAGCCCGGCGCGCCGGCGGTGATCGCGGCCCAGTCGGACGATGCCGAAGCGGTCATCGAGGAACGCGCCGCCGCGCTTGGTGCGCCGCTCTTCCGGTCAGGGCACGAGTGGCGTTGCGAGGCCGCGGGCCTCGGGATGCGCTATGCGGGCGAGTACTGGAAACTCGATCTCCCGCTGCCGTCGCTGATCGGCGCCCACCAGATCGTCAATGCCGGCACCGCGATCGCCTCTCTCGAGCGGCTCGGCGGATTTTCGCTGACCCCGGAGGCGATCGCGGATGGGCTGCGCCATATCGACTGGCCGGCGCGGCTCCAGCACCTGACGCGGGGCGCGCTGGTCGACCAGCTTAGGGGCTGGGAGGTGTGGCTCGACGGCGGACACAACCCGTTGGCCGGCCAGGTTCTCGCCGAGGTCGCCGCAGGCTGGCGCGATCGGCCACTCTGTCTTGTCGTCGGTATGATGAACACCAAGGACGCGGCCGGGTTTCTCGCTCCACTAGCGCCTTACACCGAGATGCTGGTCGCCGTCACGATCCCGGGCGAGAAGAATGCGCTTCCGGCCGACGCGATCACCGCCGCCGCCCGCTCGGTCGGGATTGCGGCGCACAGCGCCGGTTCGATCAGCGAGGCCATTCGGTATCTTGCCGGGTACCGCAGCGGACGCGTCCTGATCTGCGGATCGCTCTATTTCGCAGGCAAGGTGCTCGGCGAGAACGACCAGCAGGAAGGTACGCGATGATCTACAGCACCGACCGCATTCTGACGACCCATGCCGGGTCGCTGCCGCGCCCGGACGATGTTCGCGAGATGGTCCTCGCCAAGGCGCGGGGCGAGCCTTACGACCCGGCCGCACTCGACGGGCGGCTGCAGGCCGCGGTCAGGGAAGTCGTCGGGCGTCAGATCCAATGCGGCATCGACATCATCAATGACGGCGAATTATCGAAGCCGAACTTCACCGATTACGTCCTGGCGCGAATCGCCGGATGCGAGAAGCGGCCCGGCACCGGCCGGCGCCGGCTCGACATAATCGCTCGCGACGAGCGCAAATTCGCCGGCTACTTCGCCGCTCACCCGCGCTCGGCCTCCTCCCTAGGCCGGACGCTGCCGGTCTGCGTCGGCGAATTGCACTATGTCGGGCAGGGAGAATTGCAGCGCGACATCGACAATTTCAAAGCCGCCCTCGCCCGGGAGAATGTTGCGGGTGCCTATCTGCCGGCCAATACGCCGGGCACGATCGAGCACTGGATGGCCAACGAGCACTACCCGAACGACGAGGCGTTCTTGTTCGCGATCGCCGAGGCGATGCGCAACGAATACCAGGCGATCGTCGATGCTGGCTTTTTGCTGCAGATCGACGACCCGGATCTGCCGGACGGCTGGAACTGCCTGCCCGACATCACACTTTCCGAGTATCGCGCATACGCCACGCGGCGCATCGACGCGCTGAACCATGCATTGCGCGGTATCCCGCAGGAAAAGATCCGGCTGCATGTGTGCTGGGGCAGCTTTCACGGCCCTCACCACGACGATATCCCGCTGAAAGACATCATCGATCTGATCTTCCGAGTGCGCGCCGGGAGCTATTCGATCGAGGCCTCGAACCCCTGCCATGAGCACGAGTGGCGGGTATTCGAAGAGGTAAAATTACCGGAAGGCGCCACCCTGATCCCCGGGGTTGTCGGCCATTGCACGGATTTTATCGAGCATCCCGATCTGGTGGCCGAGCGGCTGGTGCGCTACGCCAAGCTCGTGGGCCGCGAGAATGTCCTCGCCGGCACCGATTGCGGCCTCGGCACCCGGGTCGGCCACCCGTCGATCTGCTGGGCCAAGTTCGAGGCATTGGCCGAAGGCGCGCGGCGCGCGACGAAGACCCTGTGGGGCCGCGCTTAGCCGAGCTCCAAACCGTAGATCTCACGCATCTCGCGCACCCCTCGCAGCGTGTGTTGGCCGAGAGGTACGAGGCGACAGCTAGCGCCGACTGCTGCGGCAAGCTCCGCCGAGACCAGCACTTTGTGGCCTAAAGGCTCACAGAGATCCTCGATGCGCGCGGCTTCGTTCACCGCCGGCCCGATCACCGTGAAGTCGAGCCGGTCGACGGCACCGACATTACCGTACAGCACCTCACCGAGATGGAGGGCCAAATCGACCGCGGCGGTTGGCTTGCCCACGTCGCGCCGCGCGGCGTTCAGCCGGTCGATGGCACGCATCGCCTCGGCGGCGGCATCGAGCGCCTGGCGGCAGACCTGTTCCCGGGTTACGTCCTCGAACGGGAAGATCGCGAGCATGCCGTCGCCAAGGAACTTGAGAACCTCGCCGCCGCGCCGGCGCAGGGCGGCGGTCAGCGTCTCGAAGATCTCGTCCAGCAACTCGATGACCACTGGTCCCGGCGTCGTGTCGGCGATTGCGGTCGAGTTGCGAATGTCGGCATACCACAACACTGCGCGAATACTCTCGACCGAGCCGCGCTCGATCGCCCCGGTGTGAACGCGCCGCCCGGCGTCCTCGCCTAGATAGGCTCCGAGAAGGCCCGAAGCGATCGTGTGGCCGGCATGCGTCATCATCGCCAGCGAGACGACGGGCAGCACCGCCTTCAGCAGCACGAGGTCATCGTCGTGGAAACCGTCCGGTCGGTCAGTGGCGAAGGAATAGCCGATTCCGGTTCCGCGCGACGGATCGTCGGTACTGCCGAAGCGGACGATCTCGGCGAAATAATCGGTGGCGCCGGCATCGGCAAGCTGGTCCAGCAAAGGAAGATCGATCTGCGCCTCAGGGCCGGCGAGACGTCGGCGCAGGTTGCGCCAGGGGTCGCCGCTGCCGGCTGAAGCCTCAGCTTCGCGGACAAGATGGCCGATCGGGCCTCTTAGGATAACCTGCTCGTATTCGTCGCCGCGCTCGAATTGGCTGGGCTGAATAGCGTTGAGGTGGCGCAACCAGGTGTAGCCATAGCCACCCCATTGCGGATGCAATGTGCGCATCCCGGCAAAAGCTCGCCACAACGGCACGCCGGCATCGACGAGGCGCTGACAAAGACCATCGAACAGGGGAGCGGCCTCG
>DASQCY010000500.1:0-6067 GCA_035634495.1 Allostellaceae bacterium | reverse complement strand
GCCGAGCTGCACCGCCTGACGGGTGATCGAGAAGGCGCCGGAGATCACCGCCTGCGAGGCGATCACGGTGGCGGCGGAGGCGAGCCCAACCAGCGGATAGACCCCCCAGTCTGGAGCGAGACGGAAAAACGGGTTCTCGATGGCATCCGGGTGAGCAAGGAGAAGTGCGCCCTGCCCGAAATAGTTCAGCAGCAACGCCGGGAAGACAAAGCGCAACCATGCTCGCCGGATCGGCGCCGGCCCAAAATGTCCCATATCGGCGTAAAGCGCTTCCGCTCCGGTCACTGCCAATACCACCGCGCCGAGCAGCACAAAACCCCGCCAGGGATCGAGCAGGATCAGATCGATCGCGTGGCGCGGATCGAGAGCCCAGATGATGGCGGGATAACGGACAATTTCGATCGCACCAAGGAGGCCGATCGTGATGAACCAGACGATTATTATCGGGCCGAAATACCCGCCGACGCGGCCCGTACCGCGGCGTTGGGCGACGAAGAGAAGGACCAGGAGGACGAGAGCTAACGGCAGCACGTATGGCTCGAGCGCCGGTGTCGCGACCTTAAGTCCTTCGACCGCGCTCAGCACCGAAATCGACGGTGTCAGAACCCCGTCGCCATAGAACAGCGCCGCGCCGAACAACCCGGCCGAGAGAATCCACCAACTGCGCCGGCCGCCGGCGGCACGCAACGCCAGAACCATCAGCGCGAGGATGCCGCCCTCGCCCCGATTGTCCGCGCGCATCAGGACGATGACGTACTTCACCGTGACGACCAAAGTCAGCGCCCAGGCGATTAGGGAGAGGACACCAAACACGCGCGGCTCGCTGACGCCGGCTATGTCAGGGAAACATTGCGCGACGGTGTAGAGCGGTGACGTGCCGATGTCGCCATAGACTACCCCGAGCGCCGCGACGGTCAGGCTTTGGCCAACCGTGCGGTAGGCGTCCGTCGGAATTACCGCCGTATTGGGCATGGGGTCAGCAAACGCAGCGTTCCCGGATCCGGTTTAGCACGGCTCGTGATGTCGTCGGTCAGCGGTGATATGTGCCGACCAACTCGGCGCGCTGGATAGCGTAGGGTTCCGCCGTCCTCAGCACGTCCGCGGCGGTCGCCGTCGGCTTCAGGTCGAGGGTCGGCTGGCTGATCGCAAGGAGGCGGAAGTGGTAGTGGTGAGTCCCGTGCCCCTTGGGGGGACAAGGGCCGCCATAGCCCGCCTTGCCGAAATCGTTTCGCGCCTCGTGGAAACCGCTAGCCGGCCGATTTGCGGAATAACCGGCCTCGAGACTGCGCGATCCGGCAGGAATGTCGAAGGCCGCCCAATGGCGGAACACTCCGGAGGGCGCATCCGGATCCTCGACGACGAGGACGAGGCTCTTGGTTCCGTCCGGCAGCCCGGACCATGTCAGCGGCGGCGAGATATCGGTGCCGTCGCAGGTGTACTGCGACGGGATCTCGCCACCCGGCGGGATCGCGGGGCTGGCAAGCAACAGGGGCATGGTCGTCTCCTCCAACTTGCCGGTGCGCCACTCTACAGATAGACAAGGGTGCCTTCCACGGGGGAGACAAGCGATAAGCGAAACGCGCTTCAGAAGTGGGATGCTGCTTTTTCCCAACCTGACCCAGCTCGACCCTGACAGGCCCCTATGAGGTCCTCGCCCGGCTGCCGGGGGCCGAGACGTTGATGTTGTGGAAGACCCTCGACCCGGTGCGGTCGGAACACGGGCTGACGATCCTGCCGATGGCCCCATTGTCGACCTGTCCAACTCTCGATCTTGTTTTCGTGCCGGGCGGCAGGCGCGGCGCGCTGTGTCGTCAGCGTGTGCACCGGCGCACGGTTGCTGGGTGCCGCAGGGCTGTTGCGCGGGCGCCGCGCCGCGACCCACTGGATGGTGCGCGATCTGTTGCAGGCCTTCGATGCCGAACCCGTCGCCGATCGCGTCGTTGTCGACGGCAAGACCTTCACCGGGGGCGTCACCGCCGGCATCGATGTGGCACTCACGGTCGCGGCCGAGATTACCGGCAGGGCGACAGCTGAGGCGATTCAGCTCGGCGTCGAATACGCCCCGGCGCCGCCTTTCGCGTCGGGCTCGCCCGGGACCGCCGATCCGGCCGTGGTGGCCGCATTGCTGGCCTGGGCCGAAACGTGCCAGCGCGATCGCGCCGAGCGCGTCGCCCGCGCCGCCGCGGCGCTGTGATGACCTTCGATCCTTAGGCCGTCCGCGTCTTCGAGCACGCCGGTTGGCAGCAGGCGGCTGCGGACTACACCGCGACCTTCGCGCAAGCGACACGCGGTTTTATTGAGGATCTGCTCGACGCCGCTCGGGTCGGAGCAGGAATGCGCGTGCTCGACCTGGCCTGCGGACCTGGGCTCGTAGCGGCGGCGGCGGTCGGGCGCAGGGCGCTGCCGGTGGGGCTCGATTTTTCCTCGGCGATGATCGCATTGGCGCGCGCCGATCATCCCGGGATCCGCTTCGAGGAGGGCGATGCGGAGGTCCTGCCCTTTGCCGATGAGGCGTTTGACGCGGTTGTAGCGAATTTCGGAATCCACCACGTTGCCGAACCGAACCGGACTCTCACCGAAGCGCGCCGCGGGTTGGGTGCAGGCGGGCGAGTGGCGTTCACGTCCTGGTCGGCGCCCGCCGAAAACATTGCGTGGCGTCCTCTCTTCGAGGCGATCTCGGCGCATGGCGACCTCAACGCTGCCGACACACCGCCCCCAGGTGGGAGCCTTCGCTCGCCCGAGGATCTGCTGCGGATTCTGGATGCGGCCGGGTTCACCGAGACCGAGGCGCGGTGGGTGCGCGGCGAATGGCGCGTTGCCACTCCCGGGGATCTGGTCGACGGGTTCCGCCGGGGGACTGTACGCACCGCCGCTTTGATCGACACCCAGCCCGCGGCGGCGCTGCCGTTAATCGAAGCCGCGATTGCGCACAGCGTTGCTGCCTATCGTCGCCGGGACGGTTTTGCCATTC
This sequence comes from Allostellaceae bacterium, assembly GCA_035634495.1. Lineage (GTDB taxonomy): Bacteria > Pseudomonadota > Alphaproteobacteria > ATCC43930 > CGMCC-115725 > AP-15. The sequence continues at coordinate 3,096 of DASQCY010000500.1, read as the reverse complement.
CGATCGTCGCGGTCCTCGCCTCAGGTGTCCGAGGCCGAAGGGTTACCGCCCGAATACCGCCGCGAGCTCGAGATGCGGGGTCCATACAAACTGGTCGACCGGCACCACCCGCTCTAGGCGGAAGCCGCCGCCGATCAGTCGGGCGGCGTCGCGCGCGAAGGTCGCGGGGTTGCAGGAGACCGCGACGACCGTTGCGAGCGACGAGGCGGCGAGTGCCGCTGCCTGCCGCGCGGCGCCTACGCGCGGCGGATCGAATATCGCGCCGGCGTAGATGGAAAGCGCCTCGGGCGGCAGCGGGTCGCGTGTAAGGTCGCGGCGCTCGACCGTGATGCCTCTCTGACCGGCGGCGGCGCGCGCGAGCGCAGTCACAGCGCGCTTATCTCCCTCGACTGCATGTACCGCCCCGCCCGCGGCCAGCGCGAAAGTGAAAGTTCCGAGCCCGGCGTACAAATCGAGCACCGGGCGGAGCGGCCCGATGCCTGCGAGGACTTCCCCGACGAGGATGGTTTCGGCCGCTTCGCTCGCCTGCAGAAACGCGCCTGGCGGATAGGGGACGGCGACCCCTGACAGCAGCACCCGGACCGGGCGGCGTTCCACGACGAGCATCTCCTCGGCGGAGGAGCGCCAGACGATACGCGCGAGATCACAGCGCTCGGCGAGCCCCGCCAGGGCTTCGAGCACGGCGAGCCCGGGCCGTTCCGCCACTTCGAACAGCATATCAAGGCCGCTATCGGTGCGGGTCAACATCGCCTCCGCTGCGCCGCCCAGCGGCAACAAGTTACCGGCAGCGAGCCGCAGCTCATCGACGAGCGCGAAGAGAGACGGATCGAGAACCGGGCATTCGGCAAGGTCGACGAGATCGTGACGGAACCGCTCGCGGAACCCGACCGACGCGGGTAAGTGCCGATCGCGCGGCCGCATCAGGCCGAGCCGGGCCCGGCGGCGCTCAGGCGGAACGACCCGCAGTGGCTGCACCAGGCGTGGATCGATCCCGACCCGTTCTAGCGCGGTGATCAGCGCCCCGAGCTTGACTGCCCGATAGGCGGCCGGAGCGAGATGCTGCATCGCGCAGCCGCCGCAGCGGCCGAAATGTGCGCAAGGAGGTTCAGCGCGCCCCTCCCCGGCGTCCAGCCATTCGACAACCCGGCCCTCGCGTCCTCTGCCACGGCGGGCGCCGAGCCGGGCGCGGACGCGGTCGCCCGGCACCGTGAAGGGCAGAAAGACCGGTTCGCCGTCGCATTCGGCAATGCCGTCTCCCTGCGCGCCGAGCCGCTCGACCGAAAGCTCGACGAGCCCGTCTGTGACCCTCTGATTTCTGTCGAGCGACCGCGGCACAAGCGATGAAAGCATATCGAGCGGCGGCCTTGTAGAACGATGGTGCTGCTCCTACCCTCACCTCCACGAACGGGGAGCCGCGAGGTAAGCGATGACCGAATGCTATATCTATGACCATGTCCGCACGCCGCGCGGGCGCGGCAGGCCGGACGGTGCGTTGCATGAGGTGCCGCCGATCGAGCTGGCGAGCGGCGTGTTGCGCGCTATCCGCGACCGCAACGGGCTCGACACCGCGCTCGTCGAGGATGTTGTCTTCGGCTGCGTCGAGCCGGTGGGCGAGCAGGGCGCCGATATCGCGCGGCTCGCCGCACTGCACGCCGACTATGCCGAGAGCGTCGCCGGGGTTCAGGTCAACCGCTTCTGCGCCTCGGGCCTCGAAGCCACCAACATCGCCGCCGGCCAGATCATGTCGGGGCAATCGGATGTAGCGATCGGCGGCGGTGTGGAATCGATGTCGCGGGTGCCGATCGGCTCATCGGGCGGCGCCTGGATGACCGACCCGGCGGTCGCGTTCAAGACCTACTTCATCCCACAGGGTGTCAGCGCCGATTTGATCGCGACCAAATGGGGCTTCGCGCGCACCGATGTCGACCTCTACGCGGTCGAGAGTCAGCGCCGGGCGGCTCGGGCGTGGGAGGAACGACGCTTTGCCCGCTCGATCGTGCCGGTCAAGGACGAGATCGGCTTCACTCTGCTCGAACGCGACGAGCACATGCGCCCCGGCACGACGATGCAGGCTTTGGGCGGCCTCAAGCCGTCCTTCGCCCAGCTCGGCGCCGATTACGGGTTCGACACGGTCGCGGTGCAGCGCTACCCGGAGATCGAGGCCATCGAGCACGTCCACCACAGCGGCAATTCCTCGGGGATCGTCGATGGTGCGGCCGCGATTCTGCTCGGTACGCGCGAAGCCGGTGTGGCGATGGGACTCACACCGCGCGCCCGCATCCGGGCCTTCGCCTCGATCGGGTCGGAACCCTGCATCATGCTGACCGGGCCTGAGAAGGTGACGCGCAAGGTGCTCAAGCGCGCCGGTATGACGACGGCGGACATCGACCTGTTCGAGCTCAACGAGGCCTTTGCCGCGGTGGTGCTGCTCTATGAGAAGCTCCTCGAGCTCGACCCGGAAAAGGTCAACGTCAACGGCGGTGCGATCGCGATGGGGCATCCGCTCGGCGCCACCGGCGCGATGATTCTCGGCACCGCGCTCGACGAATTGGAGCGGACCGGGCTCGGCACCGCGCTTGTGAGCTTGTGCGTCGGCGCCGGCATGGGGACGGCGACGATCATCGAGCGCGTTTGAGGTGCGGCCATGACGAACCTCACTTTGGCGCGCGGCGAGGACGGCATCGCGGTCATCACCTGGGATATGCCCGGGCGCTCGATGAATGTGATGAACGACGTCTCGATGGCCGAATTCGCGGCCGCCGTCGATCAGGCACTGTCTGACCCCGAGACCAAAGGCGTGGTCATCACCAGCGGCAAGCCCGCTTTCATCGCCGGCGCCGATCTCGATTGGCTCGAAGCGATGCTGGCGGGCACGGCGGGCGAGAGCAAAGAGGCGCGGGTCCGCGGCCTCTTCGAGACTTTCATGGGCGTCCATCGCCTGTTCCGTCGGATCGAGACCGCCAAGAAGCCGTTTGTCGCGGCGATCAACGGCACTGCGCTCGGCGGCGGGTTCGAGGTCTGCCTGGCCTGCCATCGCCGGATCGCGACCGACGACCCGCGCGCCCTGCTCGGTCTGCCCGAGACCAAGGTCGGGCT
>DASQCY010000499.1:0-3377 GCA_035634495.1 Allostellaceae bacterium | reverse complement strand
ACCATGGGCGGCGCGAGCAATTGCAGCGCGAGACCGACCTGCCCGTGGGGGCCGCACTGATTATTATCGTGCTGTTGTCCCTCGGGCTCTGGTGGGTCATCTGGTTGGCGGGTTCACCATTGTCGGCCCTGTGGAGCAGGTAACCCACCTCTTTCGGCTGTTCAGCCGGTGCCGTGGCAGTATGAGCGGAGAATTGCCCCTTCCGCTGAGCTGATCTTTTCCTCGATCTCATGGCGTTCGATGTAGGCCCACCCCAAGCCGCGGCTCCGGCTCACTCTCGCGCACCCGGAACACGCCTCCGGCCGTCTCGACCTTCGTCCCGACGCACCAACGAGCAACGAACGCGCTCGCGAGCGTCGCGTCGGCGAAGTATATCGAGAGGGCGTCATTCACTACGCCGCGCGTCCCCGAGGGCGTCATGGTCCAGCCGTCCGGGCGGCAATTCTCGTCGAGCCAGGCGGTCATTTGCGTATGCCGCTGGCCGAGACCTTGTGGCGGAACGCCGATCCTGATGCGGACCGGGAAGCGCCGCTCTGCCGTCGTGATCATCTCGCGTGGGTTGCCCGGCAACCTGAATGTTCCCTATATATTCTCATCAAGACTGCCACGGCCGCTTGGCGCTGTCCAGCCCGTTGAGAGCGCACTGAATCGCTTCGGGCGAGAGAGTCTTTTCGAGACAAAATTGAGTCGTCGAGCATTACCGGCGCAACCCTCGTTACCCGCAAATGTGAGACAGGTCGCCCCTTCCTCAGACGGACATGTGGTCTAGACCATCCGCTATCAGGCGGAGCAGGAAGGCAAGAGTGGAACCAGGTTGGCGATCGGCGACTTGCGAAGGCTAGCCTCCCGGCGTACACCTCGAACTCAGCGAACTCATCTCCGAGGGCCTCAGTCCGTAACCGCCTGGCCGACCCGGATGAACTTCCCGACAAAATGTCGAACGGCCAATCCGGAGGAACCATTTTCGGGCTACCCGGCGGCCTGAAGCTTCAGTTTTCCGCACCACAGTCGCGCGACACCGCAAGCACCCCATTTGTGACGAGCCCGAGTACGGTATTCGTGCCGAGTGAACATCGGTAATTTGCTGGGTCGCGTCTCAGGACCACCCCGAGTATACGGACCCTTGGCGGCCCGTAACCCAACCCGGCGAATTTACGACAGGCTTCCATCCGTTTACGCCGCCATCGATAGAGCGCACTCGTCGATTGTCCGGATCGGATAAAACTCGACGCATTCGGCCTTGTCGAAGAGAACTTCAAACGGCTCAATCGTCCCTGCCGCTAGCGCGATTGCTTCCTCTTTGTTGCCGGCGGTAACTTGGGTCGCCAGTGTGCAATGGGGAACCCAGACACCTGGCTGGTAGTGAGATCGACACAACCATGGATCGATAAGCTCGTGTATTGCCGAGTGAGCATGCAGCAGCTGTTCCGACTGCTCCGGAGCCGCCCAGAATACGAGCTCTGGCATTTCAAAAAAGGCTAGCTTGTTGAACCGCAGCCGAAGGGGCGGATGGACGCCAAAGACCGAACGCAGCACTTCGCTCAACTGGCGCTCCGGAATGCTGTCGTAGACCGCCAGGGTCACATGCGGTGGATGGTCGAGAGCCACCATCGAAGGTGCGCGCTCGAACCGGCTGAACTTAGACCAGTATTCACGGAGCCGCCACCCTGTCTCACCCGGTGCGGTTATGCCGATGCCAAATGCCATGTGGGTGATCTAGCCCAGCCTATCCTGCTTCTCTGCACCCGGCACTTCGCGCAAGTCGCGCCCGCTGATTTCGACATTCCCGTCCTCGGTCAACTGGCGCCGGCGCAGCTTCCGCTCGGCGATGCTCTCGAACTTGGTCCGCTGGAGATAGTAGGCTTCGACACACCGCTCGGGGGTAGGGCGCTCCGGGAGTAGGCGTTGAAACACGCGCCGAGGCACGCGGACCACACCGTGATACTCCCCGATCTCGACCCCAAACTCCACCGCCTGCCGCTCGGCATTCCAATGGGCGTCCTCGGGGAATGTGAAAAACATCGGCGCGTCCCATTGCGTTGTGGGCTCCGGATAATGTTCTCTAAACGTTCACAGCAAGGAATGCAACAGACCGAAGGACTTGGGCTTGCGCGCGACCGACGCTATCCTCGCGCTATGTCTGGCCGCGCCCGTCTCTCTTCCGATGTCAGCGAGATCAAGCTCACGCGGCTCGCCACGCTGATCCTCCTGCTGGCGCTCGGCGGATGCGCCCCGGTGGCAACGGGGCAGGGACAGGCGCCGGCCGCTGCTTATCCGCACGATAGCGGGTCGGATATCCGCAGCGGTTCTGACGGCAGCGGTGGCGGCGGCGGCATGTAGCGGGCAGGCGCAACCTGGGATCGCTGGACCGCTGCATCGAAGCCGGCAGCGAACGGCTCCCCTGATCGCCGCAAAACTCCTCGCTCGGTAATGTGTCCACCTAATACAGATGTCACTGTATGTCTCGTTTACAAATGTCACTAGGGTCGGGCGCCGGGCGGGCGCGGAGCCGCGGACACAAGATGTTGAGGCGGTATTCTTTGGCCAACGAATAACTCGGTTGAGCGCTCCTGCGCCGCGGGGAACCCTGCCACGCCCGAAGCCTGGTGAGCCAGTTATATGGCCCGGATCGCGGGCAGGAAACCGGGGAACAAATAATGGCCGCGGCTTTTGCTGCAGGCGCCATGAAGTGACCACAGTCGGGAGCAGTGGGGCGACACAGCAAGCGCCTCGATGCCGAGCTGCTCGAAGCCGTGACTGTGCTAGCCATCCCCGTTATTCTTAGGATCTCGGCAATTGCTTAGCTATATCGTGCGAATAATTTTCTGCAACGGAGCCGAGGGATGCTGGTCGTCACTACCGAGAATGTCGCGGGTCACAGCGTGGTCGAAGTCAAAGGGCAATGCTTCGGCGTCGTGGTCCGCAGCCGTGGGCTTGGCGGCAATGTCATGGCAGGGCTGCGTTCGATTGTCGGCGGCGAGATCCATGAGTACACCCACCTGCTCGAGGACACACGCCGCCAGGCGGTCGACCGTCTGGTGCAGAATGCCACCGTGATGGGCGCCAACGCCGTCCTGATGATGCGCTTCGACTCTTCGGAGATAGGGCAGACGATGAGCGAGATCGTCGCCTACGGCACCGCGGCCGTGATCGAGCCGCTCGCCCGCTGAGGGCGCAAATTGCTGCGCGCCGCGCTGCTCGTCATCGGCGGCGTCATGCTGGCTGCCGCCGCGATCGGTGCGCTCGCCGGCTGCCGGCTCGCTGTGATCATTCCGTTGGCGGTATGGGGCGCGATTTTGGCCGGCGGCCTGCTGGTCGAGCGCTGGCGCTACCAGGGTTTGACGGATGACCGCTTAGGCCGCAACTGGCAAGCCACG
>DASQCY010000498.1:0-3972 GCA_035634495.1 Allostellaceae bacterium | reverse complement strand
CACCGATGAGAGGCATCCGCGTCGAGCGCCCCGGCCTTGCTCTCGGCGGGCTAGATGATCCAGCTCCGCCGAGGCATCATTGAGCTTATGCCCTTTGTGTCCATCACACGGCTCCGGGTTCGGTTTTGGCGAGACGTGCCGAGGTTCCTGATCCAGTCCTTTCGCTCGGCACGACAGGCCAAGTGTGCGACTGGGAACCTGGCGGTTTCTGTCCTTCGCGATACCCATCGCGCCTTCTGGATCCATACAGTATGGCGCAACGAGGCGCGCCATGCGCTCATTTATGCGCTCAGGCGCGCACCTCTGGGTTATGGCGCGGCTCCCGGATTGGTGCGATGAGGCCGCGCTGGTCCATTGGGTCCAAGACGCCGACGAACCGCGGTCTTGGTCCCCGAGGCAGACCGGCCTCTGCGACAAGAGGGTCGGCGCTCGAGGGTCAATCACCCTCCGAAGACCCAGCGCCGGTTTGAGATCCGCGCGCCGCGGATGAGCGCCGAATTGGTGTTCAAGTAATCGCCGCGGCTTGGTCGTCACCGCTGAAGGGACAAACCCCGGGCTGCTGCCTCGCGCTCGACCACGCTTGGGGTTAGGTGATCCGGCTCGACGCTAGAAGCCAACGGATCAATTCGGCGCTAGCGACGGCTGACTGCTTCCGAAACATCAATGGCGTCTCCATGAAGCTGATGAATTTTCGGTGCCTATCCCTTCTTGCGGGGAGGAGGTCGGGGAGGCGCGAGCCCTACCGCGGCAGCGAGGGACCCGGTAGCCAGGGGAATTGGTACATAGGGGGATACGGAACGAACCCCGGCGGGTAACCGGGATAGTACCTGAAGAGCGGCGGCAGTAAGCCGGGAAGGGGCATAGCTCCCGCCACCTGCTGGCCAGGGGTGATTTGTTCTGGTGGACGGGGTTGCGGTTCCCGGTGACCGCCCCTTTCAGCTTTTTTCATGGACGACGAGGCAGTGCGGTCCGCCGCCGCCGCACGCTTCAGCTTGCTGGACGAAATCCGTGCGCGATGGACGGCCTGATGTTTCTGGGCTCCGGTCTGAACATCTGCGCCCTCCATTGGCTTTGCTGCCCGCTGCCCCTCCGGGGCGGTGGCTGTCGACGGCGGGGACTGTGCTTCGATCGGAGAGGCCGGCAGTGGTGGGGGTAGCGCGGCGCGCGCCATCGGCTCGTCTTCGGCTCGCGCCGAGAAGCCTGAAATCAACAACAATGCCAAAGAGAACACCGACAACTGCTGTGCGGTATTATTCATCGAGCTAGGTTTCCAACAGTTGACGGGTGTTGTCCTTCGCCTGTCGACGGGCAATCACTTGTTGCAGTCGGTCACTCGGACGATGCATTCGCCGGCTTTTCCCTTCTCGCAGTTCTTGAGAGCGGCGAGCCGGGCGGAATCGCGATCCTTCCGCGCGGCCCCGCCGGCGTATTTGCCATTTTCGTTCGTTGCCAGCGCGGCGCACTCCCTGCGACCCGGATGAATCACGACCTTGCAACCGGTGGCGCCGCATTCACCCAGCGCCACCTCGGCGGCGCGTTTTGGAGTGTCTTGGTTCCAGCTCGCACCGTACTTACCGGTCTCTCTGTCCCAGGCGATCGCACCATATTCGGCGAGAGCGGACACGGCAGTCAGCTGAACCGACCCCAAACCGAATAGGGCGGCAGTGGCTAGGGTCGCACGGCGCATCGAACTGTTCTCCTGCTGGGAATGCCCACTAGAGCTCAGACGCAGACCGACGATTCACTCAATCGTCGTGGCCGGGCTTGGCCCGGCCACGACCAGCCGCTCGCACACGCCTTCCCGGTTTCCGTGGATGCCGGCACAAGGCCGGGCAAGACGATCAGACTGAGACTGAATCATTTGAATGCATCAGAGTATTAGTCTGTCCCCACCGGCACATCGATAACAATATTGCCATAGCGGTCGAGGCTCGCGATCGCGTCGGGCGGAACGACGCAGGTCGAATCGTATTCCTCGACGATGCAAGGCCCGCGGTGCGGCTGGCCGAGATCGGCGCGGTTAACTACACGCGTGTCGCACCTGCCATGGGCCGGACCAAAATAGGCCCGCCGCAACGGCTCGGCGATGACGACACCTTCCGGCAGCTCGGCTGTGGCCGCGAGTGCCGCCCGTGGCACTTCGGGGATGCCGCGGCCGACCACCTTGAGGGTAACGAGCTCGACCGGCTCGTCCGCGCCGGCGCGGTGGCCATAGGTCCGCTCATGTTCGACGCCATAGGCTTCCTCGAGTGCCGTGAGGACCGCTCGGTCGATCGCGCCGCCCGACACCGGAACCTCCAATTCGAAGGATTGGCCTTGGTAATGGAGGGCGGCGGCGCGCTCGATCGTGATCCGATCCTCGGCAAACCCGTCTTCGGCGAGACGCGCCCTGGCCTCCCCTTCAAGCTCGCCGAGGATCGCGCCGATCTCCGCGGGGTCGATCGCCCCGAGCAACGCCTTCCTCGTCTTGGTAAAGTGATAGGCGACTTCGGAGTAGAGCAGTCCATAGGACGAGAAGACACCGGCCGAAGGCGGGATCACGACCCGCCGGATCGTCAATGCCGCGGCCATGACAGCGGCGAATAAAGGCCCGGTGCCGCCAAAGGCAACGAGCGCATAGTCGCGGGGATCGCGGCCACGCTCGCTCGATACGGCCTTGATCCCGCGGATCATGTTCGACCCGGCGATCAGGTGGGCGCCCCACGCGGCCTCCTCGACGGTCATGCCGAGCGGCCGCGCGACCTTCTCGGCGATGACCGAACGCGCCTTCGACGCGTTGAGCTTCAACGCGCCGCCGACCAGGTGATCGGGATTGATGTAGCCGAGAACGACATTGGCATCGGTCAAGGTGGGCAGGGTGCCGCCGAGATCGTAACAGACCGGGCCCGGAGAGGCACCGGCGCTGTGCGGCCCGATCTGCAATGCGCCGCCGGCGTCGATCCAGATGACCGACCCGCCGCCGGCACCAACCTCGGCCAGGTCGATCGCCGGAACCCTCAATGTGTAACCGGCGCCCGACAACAGCCGCGAGCCGATCATGACGCCGCCGCCGACCGAATATTCGGGGGCGCGGCTGAGCTCGCCGTTTTCGATCAGCGAGGCCTTGGCCGTGGTTCCGCCCATGTCGAACGAGATCGCCTTGGCAATGCCGATCTGCCGGATCAGCGCCTGGACCCCGACAACACCCGCCGCCGGCCCGCTTTCGATGATGTTCATCGGAGTGAGTGCGGCAGCCTTCGCGGTGGTCAAGCCGCCATTCGATTGCATCAGCAAAAGCGGCGCATCGACCCCGATGCGCGCGAGCTCGGCGGTCAGGGTCGACAGGTATTTTTCGACGGTCGGTTTGACATAGGCGTTGATGACGGTGGTCGAGGTCCGCTCGTATTCCTTGATCTCCGGCAATACCTCGGAACTGATGCAGAGGGTCACGTCGGGTGCCATTCGGGCCGCTACCCTTTTGACCAGTTGCTCGTGCGCCGGGTTGAGGTAGGAATGAATGAGGCAGACGGCGATCGCCTCGACCCGTTCGTCCATCAGCTTCTCGATCGCGCGCGCGACATCGGCCTCGGCCAACGGCCGCTCGACCTCGCCCTTGGCGTTGACGCGCTCGTCAACCTCGACGCGCAGATGGCGCTCGACGAGCGGCGGCGGCTTGGTCCACGCCAGGTCGTAGAGCCGGGGCATCCGCAGAGTGCGGATCTCGAGGACGTCGCGGAAGCCCTTTGTCGTGATCAGCCCGGTACGTGCACCCTTCAATTCGAGGATCGCATTCGAGGCGACCGTAGTGCCGTGCAGCAACTCCACAATCTCGGCCGCCTCAAGGTTATGCTCGCGGGTCAGCTCGGCGAGCCCGTGCACGATCGCCGTCGCGTAATTGTCGACCGTCGAGGATACCTTCTTGGTCAGCCGCTCGCCGTGCTCGCCGAGAAAGACGATGTCGGTGAAGGTGCCGCCGATATCGACGCCGACCCG
>DASQCY010000497.1:0-7218 GCA_035634495.1 Allostellaceae bacterium | reverse complement strand
GTTCCGGGCGAGTTTATGCGAAGCAACGCGTGCTCGTCAAACGGGACCCGCAGGTGTGAGCTGCTAGGCGGCGGTTGTACCCAACGGCACCTTGCGGATGAATTGCCGAAGAGAGTCCCATATTGCTGCTATGACCGATAGATTAGAACCAGCCCAGAAGCCCGTCCATACCGATATCTGCCGCCTCGCGATGGTTGTCGTCATGTCGAGCGGTTACATTGGCTGGCACTACCGTGCGGAGCCGAACGCTGCCGCCGCCATCCCAAATGGCGAACTGGTAAAAGTTGCGTTTACCGAGCGTCGGGATGTCAAAGCGGGCGTCTTGATCCGCACACTGACCGGGCACGAGAGGGCGCTTCCGTAGCCTATGGCGAACCTGCCGAGTTTCCGCCAGCTCGAGCATCTGGTCATGCTGGCCGATCACAGCCATTTCGGGCGCGCGGCGAAGGCTTGCCACGTGACACAGTCGACTTTGAGCGCCAGCATAAAGGAATTGGAAAACGTCCTTCAGGCCCCGCTCGTCGACCGCACCAAGCGCCGGGTCGTACTGACCCCGCTCGGCCTCGAAATTGTCGAGCGGGCGCGGCGCATACTTAGTGAGGGGAAAGATCTCGTCGAAGCCGCTCGCGCTGGTAGCGAGCCGCTCAGCGGAACCCTGCGGATGGGAGTGATCGCGACTGTTGGCCCATTCTTACTGCCGGACATTCTGCCCCGGTTGCGTCGCGCCTATCCTGCCCTCAGGCTTTATCTCGTCGAAGACCTGACGGCGCGGCTCGTCCAAGAGCTGCGGGCAGGAAAGCTGGACATCGTGTTGCTCGCCCTCCCTTTCGAAGACTGCGGGAACCTCGAGACGCGAGCGCTGATTCAAGACCCTTTTAAAGTGGCGCTGCCACACGGTCATCCGCTCGCGGCCGGCAGGGCGGTCGACATCGAACAACTGCGAGCTGAAGAGTTGCTGCTCCTCAAGGAGGGGCATTGTCTGCGCGACCAGGCGCTCGCGGCATGCCGCTTGGGAGATCGGCGGCGGGTAGAGGCGGTCGAGGCTACCAGTCTCCACACACTGGTGCAAATGGTGGACAACGGATTGGGTATCACGCTCTTGCCCCAGCTGGCGATCGACGGGGGAATTCTCAAAGGGACCGCGATTCGAATCTTACCGACTACCGATCAAACGCCGAGCCGGGAAATCGGTCTCGTCTGGCGCCGCGGGACCGGGCGGCAACGCGAGTTCGAGCTCCTCGCAAGCGTCCTGACCCAACTCGTCGAGGAGCGCCCTCGGCCTTAATCGATTTTTTCACTCAATTCGTTAGAAATTACTCATTTTGGCGATTCTGGCCCCTTCCCATGTTTAGCCTCGGGAACGAAAGGAGTCGAAATGAACCGGACGAACCACGCTCAGATCGAGACTAGGAACACTCTTCCTCAATCGATCCGAATCCAATCCGTCGGGTTGCTCAATCGCAACCTGGCGTTAGCCATCGACCTCGAACGTCAGGCCAAGCAGGCCCATTGGAATGTCAAGGGGCCGAACTTTATCGCCCTCCACGAGCTCTTCGACAAAGTGGCCGAGACTGCCGAAGAATTTACCGATCTGCTCGCTGAGCGGGCAACGGCTCTTGGCGGTACCGCCGAGGGCAGGATACACGCCGCAGCAGAGAGTTCGTCGTTGCCCCACTACCCGGGCGACATTGTCTCGGGACGGGAACATGTCGACGCACTGTCGACGGCTCTGGCGACATTCGGCACGGTCGCGCGCGAGGCAATCGATCAAGCCGAACGGTTCGGCGATGCCGACACGGCGGATGTGTTCACCGAGATCAGCCGCGAGACCGACAAGCAACTGTGGCTTGTCGAGGCTCACCTGTACTCGTAATCCAGTCGGCCAAACCGCTCCTGCCGGGTGGCATAAGGATCACACTACGAGCCTGCCATGTACATCCCGGCATGGGCAGAGCCTCGCTAACCGAACGCGCCGGTCGGGAGGTATCTCTCGGCCGGCGGCGCGGCCCGTCTACGCGAACCTCACTCCCGAGCCAGCCGGTTACCCCGACAATGCCGCGGCAGTCGCGCCCAACGGTCGCACCATGCCAATGAATTGCCGATCGAGGTCCCATATTGGGCTATGGCTCAGGCGCTGAACCCCTCCCGCGGGCCGATCCGCCGAGGTTGGTATCTGGCCGGCGGATTTGCCGTGCTGGTCGTGATGGCGGGCGGCTTCATCGGCTGGCAGCGGTTGGCGCAGGGTCCGGGCACCGCGACGGTGTCCGCGCCCCCACCTGCGGTTCCGGTAACAGTCGCGACCGCGGAGGTGCGCGACGTGCCCGTCTACCTCACTGGTTTCGGCACCGTGCAGGCGTTCAATACCGTGACGATCCGGACGCAGGTCGATGGCCAGCTGATAAAGGTCGCTTTCACCGAAGGTCAGGATGTCAAGGCGGGCGATCTCTTGGCGCAGATCGATCCGCGCCCCTTTCAAGCCACGCTCGACCAGGCGGTCGCCAAAAAGGTGCAGGACGAAGCCAATCTCGCCAACGCGAAACTCGACCTGCAGCGCTACACCGATCTCGTGGCGCGCAACTTCGCCCCGCAGCAACAAGCCGACACGCAGCGGGCCGTCGTGGCCCAGCTGGAGGCGCAGATCCGCGGCGACCAGGCGGCAATCGACAGCGCGCAAACCCAGCTCAGCTACACCACGATCACCTCACCGCTCAGCGGCCGGACTGGCATCCGGCTCGTCGACCAAGGCAATATCGTGCACGCGGCTGATGCAACCGGCCTGGTCGTCGTTACGCAGCTCCAGCCGATCTCGGTCGTTTTCACCTTGCCGGAAAGCGAGCTCGCCTCGGTCCAGTCGGCACTCGCGGGCGGTCCGGTCCGCATCTTTGCGATGAGTCGTGACGACAATCGCCAACTGTCCGAAGGCACGATCGCGGTCCTCGACAACCAGATCGCTCAGACCACGGGCACCATACGTCTCAAAGGCACTTTTCCGAACCAGGATGGCGCGCTCTGGCCGGGTGAGTTCATCAATGTCCGCCTGCTCGCGGGCACCCGGCGCAATGTCGTGACCGTGCCGTCGGGTGCGCTCCAGCGCGGGCCGGCAGGTTACTACGCCTACGTCGTCAAGCCGGACGGCACCGCGGATATGCGCAGCATCGAGGTCAACCAGATCGGCGGTGGGACCGCCGTCGTCGACGGCGGCGTCTCGGCCGGTGAAGAGGTCGTCACGGCCGGGCAATACCGCCTCCAACCCGGGGTTCGGGTGGCAGCGACGAGTGACGGCGCTTCGCGCTAAGGGGCTCCGGCGGCATCGCCCAAGCGCGCAAAAGGGAGGGCGACATGAGCATTTCGAACGCTTTCATCGAGCGGCCCATCGCGACATCGCTGCTGATGGTCGGGATTCTGCTGGTCGGTGCGGCGGCCTACCCGCTCCTTCCGGTGGCGCCGTTGCCGCAAGTCGATTTCCCAACCATCCAGGTCACTGCGCAGCTTCCCGGCGCCAGTCCCGAGACCATGGCCTCGTCAGTCACGCAGCCGCTCGAGCGGCAGTTCGGGCAGATCCCCGGGGTCACACAGATGACCTCGAGCAGCACGCTCGGGAACAGCGCGATCACGGTCCAATTCGATCTCGCCCGCAATATCGACGGTGCGGCGCAAGACATCCTGATGTCGATCAATGCGGCGGCCGGTCAGCTGCCGAAGAATCTCCCTTCACCGCCAACCTACCGGAAGGTTAATCCGGCGGACGCGCCGATCCTTGTCCTTGCCCTTACTTCGGATGCACTGCCGCTGACCGAGGTCGACGATTACGCCGAGAATGTCTTGGCCCAGCACATCAGTCAGATCTCCGGCGTCGCCTGGGTGGAGATCGCTGGTCAGCAGAAGCCGGCCGTGCGCATTCAAGTGGATCCGGTGAAGGTCGCTTCGCTCGGCCTCTCGCTCGAGGATCTGCGGGCCGTGATCATCAATGCGACTACCGACAGCGCGAAAGGGACCATCGACGGGCGGCTCCGCACTTTCACGATCTACGACAACGATCAGGAGCTGAAAGCTGCACCATGGAACGATGTCATCGTCGCTTACAACAGCGGCGCTCCGGTGCGCATCCGCGACATCGGTCGCGCCGTCGACGCGCCCGAGAATGTCCGACTCGCGTCGTTCGCGAATGGCAAGCAGGCAATTCTGCTACCGATTTTCAAACTACCCGGTGCCAATGTCATCCAGACCGTGGATTCCGTCAAGGCCGCCCTGCCGCAACTGCAGGCGGCGATCCCACCGGCGGTCAAGATCGATATCTTGAGCGACCGGACGCAGACCATCCGCGCATCGGTTGCCGATGTCCAGTTCACCTTGATGCTCACCATCAGCCTCGTCGTAATGGTGATCTTTCTCTTCCTGCGCAGCCTTTGGGCGACGGTGATCCCGAGCGTGGCCGTACCCTTGGCCCTCGTCGGCACCTTCGCGCTGATGTATGTGCTGGGTTACAGCCTCGACAATTTGTCACTGATGGCTCTGACGATCGCCGTCGGCTTCGTCGTCGACGACGCGATTGTGATGCTCGAAAACATTCATCGCCATATCGAGGACGGGCTCAGCCCGATGGAGGCGGCGATCAAGGGAGCGGGGGAGATCGGCTTCACCATCGTATCGATCAGCCTGTCGCTCGTTGCCGTGTTCATTCCGCTGTTGCTGATGGGCGGCATCATTGGCCGGCTGTTCCGTGAGTTCGCCGTCACCGTGACGATGACGATCGTCGTTTCGGCGGTGGTGTCGCTGACCCTGACGCCGATGATGTGCTCACGCTTCATGCGCAACGACCGTAAAGTCAGGCACGGTCGGCTCTATATCCTGTCGGAGCGGGTCTTCGACCTTCTCCTCGCCGGATACCGGAGGAGCCTCGATGTCGCGCTTGGCCACCAGCGAACGACCTTCGCCGTGTTTGTCGCGACGCTAGTGGCGACCGGCTATCTCTTCGTCATCATCCCGAAGGGCTTCTTCCCTCAGCAGGACACGGGGCTCATCATCGGCACGTCGGAGGCGGCGCAGGACATCTCGTTCGCCGAAGCGGTGCGCCGCCAACGCGCGCTCGCCGACATCGTCAGCAAGGATCCGGCCGTCGCTACTGTCGGCATAAATCTCGGTGCCAACGGCACACAAACGCAGAATAATGGCCGCCTCTTCATCACCCTGAAGCCGCGTAATCAGCGGGTCTCGGCAGACGAAGTGATTCGGCGGCTTGCCCCGCAGCTTGCCAAAGTCGAAGGCGCTGCGCTTTTCCTGCAGGTGGCGCAGGACATCAATGTCGGCGGCCGCCTGGCGCGGACGCAATATCAATACACGTTGCAGGACCCCAATCTCTCCGAACTCGACCAGTTTGCCTCGAAGATCTTCGCCAAGCTCAAAACGCTCCGCGAGCTCCGTGACGTAGCGACCGATCAGCAGACTGGCGGCACGACCGTGACCCTGACGATCGCCCGCGACCAAGCGGCGCGCTTCGGCATTCAACCGCAGCTGATCGATGACACTCTCTACGATGCGTTCGGGCAGAGGCAGGTGACGCAGTACTTCACCCAGCTCAATAGCTACCACGTGGTGATGGAGGTTCTTCCCGAGCTGCAGCGCTCGCCTGGTGCGCTCGACGAGATCTACGTCAACTCCCCGACCACGGGTCAGCAAGTCCGGCTCAGCACGTTTGTCAAATGGACGAGCCGACCGACGACGTTTCTGTCGATCAATCACCAAAGCCAATACCCGTCGGTCACCTTGTCCTTCAACCTGGCGCCGGGTGTCGCGTTGGGTCAGGCGACCACGGCGATCAGCAATGCCGAGGCACAGATCAGCGCGCCGCCGTCGCTGACCGGTAGTTTCCAGGGCAATGCGCAGGCATTCCGGGCGTCACTGGCCAGTGAACCTTATCTGGTCGCCGCAGCGATCATCGTCATCTACATTATTTTGGGCGTGCTTTATGAGAGTTACGTCCATCCGCTGACGATCCTTTCGACCCTGCCGTCGGCGGGCCTCGGCGCGCTGGTGACATTGATGGCGTTCGGCTTTGACTTCAGCCTGATCGCTCTGATCGGCATCATTCTCTTGATCGGCATCGTCAAAAAGAACGGCATCATGCTCGTCGATTTCGCGATAGAGGCGCAGCGCCATCGCGGTCTAACACCCGTCGACGCGATCCGCGAAGCGTGTCTCTTACGGTTCCGGCCGATAATGATGACGACGATGGCGGCACTGCTCGGCGGCGTTCCGCTGATGCTCGGCACCGGCACCGGCGCGGAAATCCGCCAGCCGCTCGGCTATGCGATCGTCGGCGGGCTGATCGTCAGCCAGGCGCTGACGCTTTACACGACGCCGATCGTCTTTCTCTACCTCGACCGTTTCAATGCTTGGATCACCGGCGCTTCTCGCCCCGAGGCTGAGCGGATCGCGGGGAGGATCTCGCAACGCGAGATCCCACCGGCTGCCGTCGGCAACGTGGTGGATTGAGGAACCAGAACCAGGATAGGCCGCCGCCAGGCCGTAACGGGCACCCGGAATTCTTCGCGCGCAAGTGGTCCACGCGCGCTGTAGTGTTGATGACACTGTGTTCGGGGTGTTTACGGCTGAAAGACAAAGGACAACGCATCGCGGTCCGGATGGTACTCTGTAGACGCTCGGGTCAAGAGCGTATTGCGGCGTGCCGTCGGGGCGCCGGCTGAGGGCCCGCGCGCGTCCGCATCGCCAGGCGCGATCTCGAACTCGAGCGGCGCGTGCTGATCGACCCCGCCGACGGCATTGAGGAGCGCGTGACTGCAAGCGAGTTCGATCTGTTGAAGATCTTTGCCGAGAACCCGTACCGGTCATGATGCGCGATTGGCTGTTGGAGGTCACGGCGCATCGCGAGGCCGACGCGTTCGATCGCGCCATCGACCTGCGCGTCACCCGGCTGCGACGCAAGGTCGAGATCGATCCCGCCCATCCCGAGGCGATCCAAACAGTGCGCGGGGTCGGCTACATGTTCGTCCCGCCAAAAAACTGATCAACAATCCCGACGAGCGGCCTCCGCTTACCCGTAAACCCAGTGACGTCGTATCGTGGTGCTTCAGGGGCCCGGAACGTCCGGTTCGGGTCTTGTGTCACGAGCATCACCGGTCCAAACGGCGGTGCGGAACTGTACGAGAGATGAAGGAGGGCCCTTCGGGTTCGGCGATCAGGTCGCTGATCCCAAGCCAC
>DASQCY010000496.1:0-2531 GCA_035634495.1 Allostellaceae bacterium | reverse complement strand
GCGATCGACCGCAAAAAGATCGAGTTGCTGACCCACCTACTTCCCTCCGCTGGAGCCACGCGCGGCTTTTCCGTGCTTTCCTGATCGGCCGACTTACCTCCCGGTTCGGCGTTAAACCCGGTGCTCGGGCGGGAGCTGGAGGCGGTAGCCGACGCCGAGCTCGGTCAGGATGTGCGTCGGCCGGGTCGGGTCGGGTTCGAGCTTGTGGCGCAGCCCCCGAATGAAGACCCTGAGATACTGCACTTCGTCGGCTTGCGCCGGACCCCACACCTCGCGCAGCAGATGGCGATGGGTCAAGACTTTGCCGGCATGCATGACCAAATGGCGCAGCAGGTCGAATTCCTTCGGCGACAGCTTGACCTCATGGCCGCCGCGAGTGACATGGCGGCGCACCAGATCGACCGCCAGATCGCCCGAGATAAAGACCGCGAGTTCGCCTTGCGCCTGGAAGGAGTGGCGCAGCGCGGCGCGCAATCGCGCCATCAACTCGGCCATGCCGAAGGGCTTGCTAATATAGTCGTCGGCGCCGAGGTCGAGCGCCTCGACCTTGGAGCGCTCGTCGTGGCGCGCCGACAACACGAGGATCGGCACCGTCGAGGTCTTGCGGATCTCGGCGATCAGTTCGAGCCCGCTTTTATCCGGCAGGCCGAGATCAAGGATCACCAGATCGGGCTTCTCGATCGCCAGCGAGCGCAGCCCGCCGGCAGCATCCTCCGCCTCGACGATCCGGTAGCCGGATGCAACGAGGCTGGTGCGTAGAAAACGGCGGATCGGCGGCTCGTCGTCGACAACCAATACGGCCAGCGCCTTAGCCATGCGCCATGACCGGCTCCCGCTCCACCGTGATTTCCGGCACCACAGGCATGCGGATCATCAATACAGCACCCGAGCGGTCGCGTCGGTTGCGCGCGACAATCCAGCCGCCGAGCGCTTCGACAAAGCCGCGGCAGATCGCCAGACCCAACCCGGTCCCGGCGCGGCGGCGATCTTGCGCATGCACCCGATAAAACTTGTCGAAGATGCGCTCGAAATCCGCAGGCGGGATCCCGGGACCCTCGTCAACGACCTCGATCTCGACCAGCTCGCCGTCGCGGGTCGCCCGAATGTCGATGCGGCTGTCGGCAGGTGAATATTTCGCCGCGTTATCGAGAAGGTTGAACAGCACCTGTTCGAATAGGACCGCGTCGAGGCGCAGCATCGGCAGGCCCGACTCGATAGCAACCTCGACGCGATGTCCGGCGAGGACATTCCCCGCCCGCTGCAAGGCCGAGCCGACGATCTCGGCGACATCGATTAATTCAAGCTTCAAGTCGACCGCGCCGGACTCGATGCGGGTCATATCAAGAAGGTTCGAGACGAACCGGTTCAAGCGCTCTGCTTCCTCCTGAAGGGTTGTCAGCAACTCCTCGCGTTCGGCGGTGCCGTACCTCTCCGGAAAGCTGCGCAGGCTCGACACCGCGCCGAGGATCGAGGCCAGCGGTGTGCGCAGATCGTGCGAGATCGACGTTAGCAACGCGCCGCGCAGCCGCTCGGTTTCTGCCAGCACCCGTGCCTCGTCGAGCCCTTTAGCGAGCGAGATCCGCTCGATCGCCACCGCCGCCTGGTCACACAGCGCGTCGAGCAGCCGCCGCTCGTCGGGTGTCAGCAACGGACCAGGGGCATCGCGATCGATGCCGAGCACGCCGACTGGGCCGCTGCCGGTCCGCAGCGGCAGAAAGAGACGCTTCCCACCCGGCAAGGTGTCGGCGCCGCGTCCGGCCGCGCGGTTGTGCTCCCAGCTCCAGCGCGCCGCCGCCATATCTGCGGCGTCGAGCTGGTCCTCAGGGGGGTAGCCCGAGGCGACTTCGAGTCCTTCACCTTCCTTTACCGGCAGCAACAGGACGGTGCGGACATTCAGCATCGACGAGATCTGATAGGCGGTCGCCCACAGCAAATCGTCGAGCGCGCCTATCGCGGCCACCTTGCGACTGAACGCGTAGAGCTCGGCGGTGGTCTTGGCGCGCGTTCGCGCACTCAGGATCTGGCCGCGTGTCCGCGCCGTCAAGTTGCTGACAATGACCGCCACAACCAGAAAAAAAAACAACGCGACGCCATTCTCGGGGTCGGCGATCGAGAAGGTGTAGAGCGGCGGGAGAAAAAAGAAGTTGTAGGCGAGCACGCTGACAAAACAGGCGAAGAGCGACGGCAAGAGGCCCCAGGCGATGGCCGAGGCCAGCACCGCCGTCAGAAACACCAGCGAGATGCTCTGCACCGCGAGAAATTGTTTGAGCAGGAGGCCTATGCCGAGGGCGACGGCGACGGCGACGGCGCTACCGAGGTACCCCTCGATCCCGATCGGTTCGATCTTGGGACGGGTCTGGACCGACTTGGGGGGAACGGATTCGCTGTCGTCGGGCGAGATCACGTGGACGCTGATCTGGCCCGTCCTGCGCACGAGCTCATGGACCACAGAGCCATGCACCATTTCGAACCAGCGCGGCCGACTGGACTTGCCGATGACGATCTGGGTGATGTTGTTCGCCGTCGCGTAG
>DASQCY010000495.1:0-11729 GCA_035634495.1 Allostellaceae bacterium | reverse complement strand
AGGCGCGCGGGCAAGGAGATCGGTCACCTCGGCATCGCTCATCTGGTGGAAATCGCGATAGTAGAAGCCGATTGCACCGAGCCCGATAGGCGTCTGCAGGCAGATGGCCTCGTCGGCGTCCTGGCGCAAGGCCGCGAGCGTATCCGGCGGCGCTACCGGTACGGCGAGAACCAGCCGCGCGGGATCACGGCGCCGCACGGCTTGCAGTGCCACCCGCATCGTCGCGCCAGTGGCGATCCCGTCATCGACAACGATTGCTGTACGCCCGGCGACGTCCAGTGCTGGACGACCCTCACAGTACGATTTTCGGCGCCGCTCGATCTCTTCGAGCTGACGTGCTGTCTCCTCCCTGATGTAGCTCTCGGGGATATCCAGGCTGGTCGCCAGACCCCGGTCGATAAAAGTTTCCGGAAAGGCGCCGTCAGTGACCGCACCGAGAGCGAGCTCGGGCTGCCAGGGCACCCCGATCTTGCGCACGAGCACGATATCGAGAGGTGCGTCGAGCGTCTGGGCAATCTCGAAACCGATCGCGACACCGCCGCGCGGCAATGCGAGGACGACCGGTTGCTGGTCTTTCAGATGCAAAAGCTCGTCAGCGAGCCGGCGGCCGGCGTCGCCGCGATCTGCGTATGTCACGATCCGACCTCCCCGAAATGGGCCGAAAACCAGTCGCTGGCGTGCTCGACGACCGCCTTGAGCGTCCCCGGCTCTTCAAAAAGGTGCGTGGCGCCCGGTACGACGACGAGTTTTTTTGCGCAGCGCAGCTCGACGAGCGCGGCGCGGTTGAGCGCCAGTACCTCGACATCATCGCCGCCGACGATCAGCAACGTCGGCGCTCTCACTGAGCCGAGCGCCGAACCGGCAAGATCCGGACGGCCGCCACGCGAAACGATCGCGGCGACGGGATCCTCTGCCGCCGCCGCAGCGAGGAGCGCTGCCGCAGCGCCGGTGCTGGCACCGAAATACCCGACCGGGAGACTGGCGGTTTCCGCATCGTCTCTCGCCCAGGCCGCCGCCATCGACAAGCGCTGCGCGAGCAGCCCGATATCGAAGACGTTACGACGGTGGCGGGCCTCGTCGTCGGTCAGAAGGTCGAACAGCAATGTGGCGAGGCCCGCTTCGCGCAGCGCCTGTGCGACAAAGTTGTTGCGCGGGCTGAACCGGCCGCTGCCGCTTCCGTGCGCGAACAGCACGATCCCGCTTGCCATCGCCGCCAGGCCAAGCAGGCCCTCGAGTCCGACCGGCGGTATGGAAATGGCGCGCATTTGTTCCCGCGGCGCCTTGTCTGCCACAGCCCTTTCTCCTCCGACCTCGCCCAGAAAACATTTTCGACCGACGCGCGGCCGGCGCCTTGCGCTAGATCAATCTCCTCCCGCGGCAGCGGTGGTAAGTAGCTTAGCCTCGGGATAAAGGAGAAGCGGCATGAATCGGATTCTCGTTGCTGTCGATGGTTCGCCAGCCGCGCTTAATGCGGTCGATTTCGCCGCTGATCTGGCGAACAAATACGAGGCGGAGCTCGTCCTGTTGACGGTTGTCGCCGATCTCTCCCCGGGGGTGGATCCTGCCTTCGAGGAGTACGCACGGATAGAGCATATTCCGGAGCCGGCGACGCAACTTGCTTTCGCGACGGCCGAAAGCGTGCTTGGCCGCGCACGCAGCGAAGCGCGGGCGAAAGGTGCCTCGCGGATCTCGGCTGGGCCGTCTGTTGGTGACCCCGCCAAGGAGATCATTGCAGCAGCCGAGGACCGGCAGGTCGATCTGATCGTCGTCGGCAGCCACGGTCATGGCCGGCTCGCCGGTCTCCTCCTCGGCAGCGTCGCGCAGAAAGTGGTCAGCCTCGCTTCCTGCCCGGTCGCCGTCGTTCGCTGACCGCGGCCATCAGATCCGCTCCCACAAGCCGGTCTCTTCGTCGAGGCGATCCAGTTCGATACCGCTGAAATCGAAACGTGAAACGATCCCCACGACCTTGCCGCCATCCACGATCGGCACATGGCGATAGCGCCCGTCCTCCATCAGCCGCAACGCTTCGATCGCGGTTTTGCCCGGCGGCATCGTGTCGGGATCACGTGTCATGACCGCGGCCAGTTTTGTCCTGCCCGCGCTTTTCCCGTCGGCCAGCACACGGTGAACGGCATCGCGTGCCGTGAAGATGCCCAACAGGCGCTGATCGCCCTCGGTCACCAGGACAGCGCCGACGCGGCGGTCACGCATGCATCGGCAAGCCTCCCTCACCGTAGCACTCGGTTGAAGTGTAACCGGGTTCTGGTTTCTCACAATGTCCGACATCTTTCTCATGGTCAGGCCCTGTGCTGGGGTGACGGGGTCTCCGATTCTACCTCGAAGTCCATCTCTTCTACCTCGATCAAGGCAGCATGAATTTTCCAGTCGCGAATGCCCTCGAGCTCGGCGAATTGTTTCTTCGCCGCTTCGGCCGCCCATTCAGCGCTCGGCGCAGAGCGAATGATGATCGACCGCTGGCAGCAGCGGAAGAGCTTATCATTTCTGGGAATTTCGTTGATGAAGCACACGCGATAGGTCGACATCTGGCGCGCTCCCAGTGCGGTTTCAAAGCGATCATGACCCAACAATCAACGGGCCTTGATGATCTGGATCAATTTTGGCACGTGCAGCGAACCGCTCGCCCGGCGACAGAGTGACCATCGGACTCGGGACATACGTAGTTTTACGTACGTAGAATTCCGTAAGTAGAATTCCGGATTTCGCAGCCCTATGGCAGCTGGCCATTCTCGCCCCCAGTAAAGGCTGAGGAGGGCGAGATGTATAGACAACTGGCGGGTGCGCCCCAATTACCCCACGGCGGTTCAAGCATCCCGGATATCGCACGCTCGGGTCAGCTCGACGCGCTGATCGCGCTCGAGCGGATCGGCACCCGGTTGCGATTTTCGCGCAATCAGGAGATCTACGGCCAGGGGGAGAGCGGCGGCTTCTGGTACAAAGTCATCTCGGGCACTGTACGCATCAGCAAGCTGCGGACCGATGGACGTCGGCATATTGCCGAGTTCTGCTTCAGCGGCGACGGGTTCGGTCTCGAGAGCGGCGCGGAGCGCAGCTTTTCGGCCGAAGCGGTTGAGGATGTCACGGTCATGCGGTATCCGCGCGTGGCGACAGAGCGGCTCAGCGAAGAGCACCCGGCAGTGGCCCGACTACTGCGCGACATGACGCTGAAGAGCCTCGCCGCTGCGCAAGGCCGTTTGATGATCCTCGCCCGGATGACGGCGACCGAACGCGTTGCCTCATTCCTTCTCGAAATGTCGGAGCGGAACGACGACGAAAAGCACGTCGAGTTGCCGATGTGCCGTTGCGACATAGGCGATTATCTGGGGATCACGATCGAGACAGTGTGCCGGGTGTTGTCCGATCTGAGGCGGCGCGGCGTTATCGAGGTCTCTCCGCATTCGATCACGCTGCTCGACCATTTCGCCCTGGAGGCGATCGGCGAAGACTGAAGGACCCCCTGTCAGCGGCTGAGCAGGGGATAGGTGCTCAGCAGAAGCTCGGCGACGATCAGCAGCACGATATACCATTCGACGCGCAGGCTGCTTCGAGTCTGCACTAGGCCGAGCAGAGTTTCGACGGTGCGCGAGATGACGTCGAGCTTGCGGTCGAGAGCACGGTCGCGATCGCGCAACTCGTATTCCTCTGCGAGCCGCACATAAAGGCGTTCGAGTTCGGGATGATCCCACAGCAGCTCCGGCTTCTCGCCGGTTTCCACGCGGCCGACCATTTTCTGCTGCATCAGCAGCACATCGCCGATGTGGCGCAGCAGCTCTTTGCTGCGCGCCCCGGCACGGCCCGTTTCCCGCAAGGTTGTGGCGAGCGGCTCGATGCCGTCGAAGATGTCGGCGATCCTGGTCTCGTAATGCGACAGAACCAGACCCTTGGCGAGGATGTCGGCGACCACCTGCAGTCGGTTGGTGGTCTTTTCGCGGAGGAAGATGTTGCCAGCGAGGTCCACCGGCTGCTCTGCCTCCGAGCGGATGAGCAGCCGCGCGTCGTCCTGTTCGGGGACGGGCAGGGGCGCGGTAATAAGGGGCGTCAGTGAAGTGACAAATTTGTCCAATGCCGCGGATGGCGCGCCGAACAGAACGACCGCGCCATAGCGAAACAGCACGGCGATACCACCACCGGTAATGTCGACGGTCAGCGGCGCGACACCGAGCGGCTCGTCGCGTTCGAACGCCCGCGTGTCCAGCCGCTCCCCCAGCAGCAGGGCGCGCACAGGCACAACCTCCACCGTGCCGGCAGGCAGCTCCGCAACGGACGCAACGCTCGTCCTGCGCCCTCCCGTCTCGCCGCTGGTGAGCTCCGTCATTCCCCAAATTAAGCCGCGAGGTCACTCCGGGTGCAAGCTCAGTGCGACCTTGCGGAAGTGGTGGAGAGCGGCTTCCAGGTTCTCGACGGTTTCGGCGGCGATCTCGTCCGGCGGAGGCAAGAGATCGGGGTCGTCGAGCGTGTCGTCCTTGAGCCAGAAAATGTCGAGGTTGATCTTGTCGCGGGCGATGAGATCGGCGGGGGCGAAACGCCGGAAGCGTTCTGTCCCGGGGCGCGAGTGCCGCAGCCCCGATTTTTAGCAGGCGACGAAATCGTCAAGATCGGCGCGCGTCATCGGCCGCTCCTTCAAACGTGAAGCGATGGTTCGTGCGCAGATCATAGATCCACAGATGCTCGGTATTCGGCTCGGCCGAGACCCGCTTCCCGCACAGCCGCACGACTTCAGGGACGATGTCGACGCCAGAAAACCGCGACCGCGCCGCCGTGTAGACTTCGGGATTGCGCGCCACCGGCTTCTTGCGCATGTGCTCCCAGGCCGCCAGAGAAAGCCGCCCGTACTACAGCGGGGTCGTGGACCGCTTGCTGCGGTTCGGGATCCCTTCACGTCGACACCGAGGCCGAGCCAGGTTTCTCCGTCGATCAGCCCGACGAGACGCCGCAGTTTGGCCGGGTCCTGGATCTCGTTCTGCGCCTTCAGAAAAATCGTGCCGACTATGCCGGAGAGCCGCGGGAGCTTGTCGAGGATCGCAGAATACCGCCGCGTCAATTCCTCGCCCTGCAGGTCGCGCAACAGGGCCAACGGCAATCGTGTACCCCCTGCCTCTGATCAGACCCACGGCCACCAGCCGCGCGCGCTCGTCGTCCATCTTGAGGAACAAGAGATCTGCGAGATATAGGCCTGGTACGGCACGCCTTGGTCGCGCAACACATGGGCGTAGTTCTAAACCACTGGACGAGCGTTAGTTCGTTCATGCCGTGATCCTCAAAGACCCACGCGTTATCGATGAAGTAGTCTCAGGGCCGTACTATCTCATGCGTGACGAGTAATGAGTTCCTCCGTAGACTTCGCCGTCTCGGCGCTGCGGTTATTGCGAAGCGCGGCAAGGGCGGCGATGTCCGGGTCGAACCGCACGACCGCACGAAGGCGCGAGGAGTGGCGCAGGGTAAAACAGGAGTAACGGCGCTGACCGAGCAATTCCTCGGTCATGCCTACCCGGTGCAGCTCGACCCCGAGGAGGACGGCGGTTATGTCGTCACGCTCCCTGATATCGCATACGGGGCGACGCAGGGCGACACCCTCCAAGAGGCGCTGCTTCAGGCGCAGGACATGGTCGAGGAAACGATCCTCGGCATGATCGCCCATAACGAGGAGGTTCCTATTCCTTCGCCAGCGAAGGGGCGTCCGGTGGCGCGACTTCCCGCTTTGACCGCGGCCAAGCTCGAAGTCTACCATGCGATGCGCCAAGCCGGGCTCGACGCGGCGCAGCTGGCCCAGGAACTGGGCTGGCCCGCGAAGAAGATTACCCATATCTTCGACGGCTACTACGCTGTCCGCCTAGAACAGCTCGAAGCCGCACTCGCGGCGCTCGACCGCCGCCTCGTCGTGACCCGGAACAGGCGTGAGGCCAAGCCGCCGCGGTCTCGAAAGGCGAGTTCGGTCATCGGTTCGAACCGCTTTCCCCGGAGAGCTCGCGGGACAAGATTGTGCTGCACGGTCCTCCGGACAATCGCTTCTGCGACGTTGTCATATTCGTGGCGATAGACGTTTCTCGCCCCCATGATCGCGCGCCAAAGCAAATCAGGGTGACGATTGCGGAGGCTCTGGGAAAGGCGGCGGGTCGCTTCGGAGATGATCTCGAGGCAACGGGTTGCGGCGCAAAGCGTCCGACGATCCGCCTTCGGGCCTTCGACTGAGAGGCCGGCGGCAAAGTCTTAGGCAAGACGCATGTTGTCGCAAATGTCCGTCAATGAGAGCCGCGCGCGGTTAGAAAGCATAAAGCGGGTCGCGCTCGATATTAGCCCGCACGAGCGGCTTAAGGCTGCTGCGGTTGGCTACTTCGACACGGCTCGGAAAGAGGTCCGTGAGACATAGTGTAATCCCAACGTATTCGAAGAGGCTGATAGGCGCCTGCGGGCCCAGCTCGACAAAATATCGATATCGCTGGTGCGCTTGCGCTCACCACGCGCGATGGAGCCGAACAACGCCGGGTGACGAACACCGTGTCGGTGCAGCTCCGCTTGGTGAGCCCGCGACGTGGCGATGATCCGCTCCCGGTCGATGCGGGTCTGCAGGCTCACCTCACGCCGAAGCTTCTTCATTGTCGTTGACCTTCGACCCCCGCGGGCCCGGTCCGCAGATCTACGGCTTCAGTCATGCCGGGCAGCAACGGACATGAGAACTCACTTTTAGGAGGCGTCCTCCGCCGATGCTTCCTCGGGTTGGGACCGAATGGGGCGCGCAAGCGTAGGCGGCTATTCCGTTGCTGTTGCTCCCTGAGGCCTGGCAGAATTCGTTGATCATCTGTACCTGAATTCGTTGTTCCTGAGGTCTCGAATTTCGCATCTAAGCGACTGATTCGATAAGCTATTTTCGGCGGTCGACAGGGTTCGACGGGTGTGGCATCGCGATTTTCGTTGTTTTTATGCGCTCAAGCGTCGTCACTCGCCGCCAGAGAAGGTAAGTTCGGCTGCCAAGGCGTCGCCAATTTCGTTAGTATCGCGGCATGCTGCGGGCGCAGCACACCTCGGAGGAGCACGAAAATGGGCGAGATTCTCGGTCTTGGTTGCACGCACTACCCGGGTCTGACGGTGCCCGACGAGCGGCTGCCGGCGAGCTTCCATCGTCTGCTGGCGGCTCCGGGCGTGCCGGCCCACTACAAGGACCGGGCGAATTGGCCGGCGGAGCTCATTGCCGAGCTCGGCAACGATCAGGGCTATTCGGCCGCGCAGCGCTATAGCGCGCGGATGGCCGACGACTTCCGCGCGATCCGCGCCGCGCTCGACGCGTTCAACCCGGACCTGGTGCTGGTCTGGGGCGACGACCAATACGAGAATTTTCGCGAGGACATCATCCCGGCATTTTGCATCTTGGGCCTGGATGACGATTTCGCGGTCAAGCCGTGGCGACCCAATGGCCACAACGGCAACGGCGGCAAGCCGAATCGGTGGGGTGAGCCGGCCGATTGGCCACTCGAATTGCACGGCCACCGGGAAGCCGCCAAATACCTCGCTACCGGGCTGATCGAGCGCGGCATCGACATGGCCTATGCCTACAAGCCGCTGCATCATCCGCTCGCGCACGCCTTCACCAACACCTTCCTCTATCTCGACTGGGACCGGCGCGGCTTTCCCTATCCGGTCATTCCGTTCGCGATCAATTGCTACGGCAGCAACCTGTTGCATGCGCAAGGCGGCAGCGCCGCGTTGTTCATGCCGCCGCGCGATCAATCGACCCTGCCCGATCCGCCGTCGCCGCAGCCGTGGCGCTGTATGGCGGTCGGCAAGGCGGTTGCGGAGGTCTTCGCGGCATCGCCGTGGCGGGTGGCGTTGATCGCCTCGTCGAGTTGGTCGCACTGTTTTCTGTCACCGACCAACGGCTATTTGTGGCCCGATCACGCAGCCGACCGGCTGTTGTTCGATGCGCTCTCACGTGCCGATTACGAGACCTGGCGCAAGCGGTCGCTGAAGGACATGGAACGAGCGGGCCAGCACGAAATGCTGCTTTGGATGGCACTGATGGGTGCCATGGAAACGCTCCACCGCCGCCCGGTGGTGCAGGATTACGTCGAAACCCACATCTTCATGTCGGAGAAGTGCTTCGTCTCCTATCCGGCCTGAATCGGCGATATTCCGAATGATGGGTCGCGACGCCTCGAGGCGTCGATAAACGCCGCCGGACTTGCCAAGCCGGGTACCCGCCTCTAACACTGCCGGCGGGAAACTCATGCGGAAATACCCGGCGATCCTGGGGAATGGGGCGCGCTCCTTGGCGCTCGTCGTGCGTCTGGCGCGTGAGTTCATCCGGCCGCACACCCGGCGCCTCGCTCTTGCCGGTCTATTGATGGGAGTAGCGGCCGCCGCCACGGCATCGCGCGCCTGGCTGATGCAGCCGGTGCTAGACCGCATCTTCGTTGCCCGCGACGGATCGCTGTTATGGCTGCTCGCCGGCGGCGCTCTCGCCCTCGCGGTCGTCAAGGGCCTCTGTGATTACAGCTGTGCCGTTCTGATGACCCGGGTCGGCCAGCGGATCATCGCCGAGGTGCAGAAGGCGCTGTTCGCGCGTCTGATGCGCGCCGATCTCGCTTATTTCCACGCCCATCCGACCGGCACCCTGATATCGCGGTTTACCAGCGACGCAGTCCTGCTGCGCGGCGCCGCCGCGAACGTTCTCGGCGGGATGGGAAGGGACGCGATTACGGTCGCCTTTCTGGTCGGCGTGATGTTCTACCAAGACTGGCTCCTCGCCCTGGTCTCGTTCTTCGTATTTCCGCTGGCGATCCATCCGATCGTCGGCATCGGCCGGCGTATCCGCCGGGTCGCGGCCAGCACCCAGGCCGAGATCGGCCAGCTGACGACCTTGTTGAGCCAGACCTTTCAAGGCGCTCGCCACGTCAAAGCCTACGGTATGGAGGCTTACGAAGAGGGTCGGGCCATCGGTCTCTTCGAGCGCCTGTTTGCACTGGTCGACCGCGCCGGCCGAACCCGCTCCCGGGCCTCGCCGATGATGGAGACGCTCGGCGGCGCGGCGATCGCGGTGGTGATTCTCTACGGCGGCCACCAGGTAATCACCGGTGCACGTACCCCCGGCGCGCTCTTTTCGTTCATCACGGCGTTGCTGCTCGCCTATCAGCCGCTGAAGAGCCTCGCCAATCTGAATGCATCGCTGCAGGAGGGCCTCGCCGCTGCCGAGCGGGTCTTCGAGGTGCTCGATGTCGAGCCGACGATCCGCGACATGCCGGGTGCTCGGCCGCTGCGTGTCGGTGGTGGCGAGATCCGCTTCGAGGGTGTTCACTTCGGCTACGCCCCTGGGGCGGTGGCGCTCGACGGGATCTCGTTGACGGTCCCGGCGGGCCGCACGGTCGCTCTCGTCGGTCCGTCGGGTGCGGGGAAATCGACGATCCTCAATCTGATCCCGCGATTCTTCGATGTCGACGACGGAAGCATCGCGATCGACGGGCAGGATGTTCGCTCTGTAACGCTCGCCTCGCTGCGCGGTGCGATCGCGCTCGTCGCCCAGGAGGTCAGCCTGTTCGACGACACGGTGCGCGCCAACATCGCCTACGGCCGGTTCGGTGCCTCGTCGGCAGAGATCCAGGAAGCGGCGCGGGCAGCCGGTGCCGACGAGTTCATTCAGAAGCTGTCGCAGGGTTACGACACTCTGGTCGGCGAGCACGGTGTGCGGCTTTCCGGAGGGCAGCGCCAGCGTGTCGCGATTGCACGGGCGATGCTGAAGGACGCTCCGATCCTGCTGCTCGACGAAGCGACCTCGGCCCTCGATAGCGAATCGGAGCGGCAGGTTCAGTCGGCCGTGCGGACCCTGATGCGCGGGCGCACGACCTTGGTGATTGCGCACCGGCTGTCCACGGTGCAGGGCGCCGATCTGATCTGCGTCGTCGACCGCGGGCGCGTCATCGAGGTCGGCCGACATGCCGAGCTGATCGCCCGCGACGGCCTCTATGCCCGGCTGCACGCGATGCAGTTCGTCGAGGAGCGTGAGCTCGCAGAGGCAGCTTCTAGCGCGGTGACGGCCTGACGGTGAAATTGACCAAGTCGAGGGCCTGGCGACGTTTTCTGCGCAGCGCAGCGCTGCGGCGGGTCGCCTGCTGGGTCACCCACTGCTATATCCGCTTCGTATATCTGACCAATCGCTGGAGCGTTGAAGGCGGTGATTGGACGCGCTGGCTCACTCGCGAGGGTCGGACCTTCATCGTTGCCTTCTGGCACGGGCGGTTGCTGATGATGCCGCTCGCATGGCACGGGTTGACGTCGTTTCATATGCTAATCTCGGCGCACCGCGACGGGCGGATCATCGCGGGAGCGATGACATATTTCGGGATCGGGACGATCGCCGGCTCGACCAGCCGCGGCGGGTCGTCGGCGCTGCGCGAGATATTGAAACGGCTGAAAGAGGGGGGTTGCGTCGGCATTACGCCCGATGGCCCGCGCGGCCCGGCGATGACCGTCAGCATCGGGATCGTCAATATCGCCCGGCTCGCCGGCGTGCCTATCGTGCCGGTGACCTACGCCACGAGCCGCCGGCGCGAGCTTGCGACTTGGGACCGCTTTCACCTCGCCTTGCCGTTCGGCCGCGGCGTGTTTTTGTTCGGCGAGCCGATCGAGCTCGCCGCGGAATTAGACGACGAAGGCCTCGAAAACGCTCGACGCCTCATCGAGACGCGCATGGTCGAAATAGCCAGCGAGGCCGATCGCCTTGTCGGTCATGAAATCTCGCTGCCGTTGATCGCTGCCGACACCGGCCGGCCGGCTGGGCCGGTTGCGGGCGACTGATGCTTCCCCTCCTGTATCGCGCGGCGACTTGGCCGCTGGCGCCTTTGGCGATCGTCTACCTGGAGCGACGCCGCAAGCGAGGTAAAGAGGACGCGCAGCGGTTTCGCGAGCGCCGGGGAGTTCCGGGCGCGGCTCGCCCAAAAATGGCGCTTCTCTGGATTCATGCCGCGAGCGTCGGCGAAGCAAACGCCATGTTGGCGCTGATCGAACGGCTGCTGCAGACGCGGCCAGCACTCGAGATCCTCGTCACCACCGGAACGGTGACGTCGGCCCACCTTCTCGAAAGCAGGCTGCCGCCTCGGGCGCGACATCAATTCGTCCCGGTCGATCTACCGCGCTGGGTTGCGCGGTTTCTCGATCATTGGCGTCCTGATCTGGCGCTGTGGGTCGAATCTGAACTATGGCCCAACCTGATCCTGGCGACGCATGCCCGCGGCGTTCCGCTGGTCCTGGTCAACGGCCGCCTCTCCGCGGGGTCTTACGCACGCTGGCAAAGGTGGCCCGGACTGATCGGCCCCATCCTCGGGGCGTTCTCGCTGTGTCTTGCTCAGGACGAGGAGCAGGCTCGACGGTTCCGCGGGCTCGGCGCTCGAGAAGTCGGCATGGTCGGCGACCTGAAGGCCGCCGCCGCTGCCTTGCCCGTCGATCGCTCGCAACTAGCGGAGTTGGGCCGCCAGATCAAGGCGCGTCCACTTTGGCTCGCGGCCAGCACGCATGCCGGCGAAGAGGAGATTGCCGCACATGTCCATCGCCAAGTGGTAGGGAGCCATCCCCGGCTCTTGACGATTATCGTCCCGCGCCATCCGGCGCGCGGGGATGCGATTCACGCGATGCTAACGGCGCAGGGATTGGGGGTCGCCCGCCGCCGCCGCGGCGAGCCGATTACCGATCAAACAGATGTCTACCTCGCCGACACGATGGGCGAGCTC
>DASQCY010000494.1:0-2341 GCA_035634495.1 Allostellaceae bacterium | reverse complement strand
AAGGCCAGACTTTGCGCGATCATCTCGGCTTGCCCCGCGCGGCGGTGCCAGCGCGGCTGCGTCAAGCAGCCGGCGCCGAATGACGATGACCGAAACCTAGACGCTACCGCCTACAGAGAAAGCTATTTTGAGCGGCGAGCTTGGGAATGATCGGAAACTAATCGACAGGGACTCAAGCTCGATCTCGACGGCGATTGCACTCGATCCGGCCGATGCGGAAGCACATTCAGCCCGAGCCAGACGAGTTTGCAACGGACTCCCCGCTGGAGGAAGATGGATTCGAACCATCGCTCCCTCGCCGGCGGCAGGTCGCCGCTGCTTGGCTTTCTCACGTCCCGAACCGGGCGCAGGGACCGCGGAGGAGCTCGCCGGAAAACGGGAATATCTCTGTCCGGCATTGATTCACCAGCCGAACCATTCGGCTGTTCTTGGCGCTGCCCTGATGCCTGCGATCGGTGAAGACGTCGATGCCGCCGGCGATCTCGATAAGCTCAGAAACCCACCCAATCCCCGAAATTAGCGGGTCGTCCCGTTCCTCGAAGAATACCCGCGGCCGCCTCATTAAACCCTCTGCCCAGGCTCGGGCTTTGGCGAGACCGGCCTCGGAGTGGTAATAAGTTCATCGGCTCGTGCGCCGGCATCGACCATCGCGCCGAGCATTCGGATCATGTCGAGGGTTCCCGCAAGGGTTCGTTGATTGGACGCATGAACGGTAAGCCCGCGGCGGATCAGCTCGGCAACGATCTCGGCCTGGAGATCGGAAAGGGTCAGGACGAGGTCGGGCTTCAGTGCGAGGATTTTGTCTATGTTCGCCGATGTGAAGGCGCTCACGCGCGGTTTCTCGCGGCGAGCCTGCGGCGGCGCACGACATAGCCGGAAATCCCGACGATGCGGTCCTGCTCGCCGAGCAAGTAGAGCGTCTCGACGGTTTCTTCGGTGAGGCAGACAATTCGACGCGGCAAACATCAAGACCGCTTAAAGCAGGAAGACGCCGCAATCAAACGTACCTGACGTTACGCCGGCTTGATCGCCAGCAGCCTCTCTGCAGTCTCTCCGAGTATTGCGACCCTTTCACCATCGCTCAGGCCAGGGGTACCTAGGACGTGGTCGACCGCCGTTTTGGTCCATGGAAATGGATAATCCGTCCCTAACACGATCTGATTGGCGCCGACCTCGGCGATCAGGTGGCGCAAGCCCTCCGGCGTAAAGACCATCGAGTCGTAATAGAGCTGTCTGAGATATTCGCTCGGTTTCTTCTTGAGCGTCTTGGTGCACCGCTGCGGAAAGGTCACGCAGCCTTGATCGGAGCGGCCAGCATAGGAGGGTAGATATCCGCCGGCATGAGCGGCGCAGATCCTGAGCCCGGGATAGGCATCAAGCGTTCCCTCGAAGATCAGATGCGACAGCGCAATCGTCGTCTCGAGTGGGTTACCGATTACGTTTTCCAGTACGCCGTTGCCTTTCAGCCGGCCGGACGCGTTAAGCTCGGCCGTGCCTTGCGGATGGATGAAAATGAGCACGCCGAGCTGTTCGGCCTTAGCCCAGAACGGGTGAAACTTGGGATCCGATAACTCCTCGCCATTGACGCTGCCGCCGATCAGCGCACCCCGCAATCCGAGCTGTTTGACGGCATGTTCCAGCTGCTCAGCCGCGAGATCCGGATGCTGGAGGGCGACAGACGACAGGCCGACGAACCGGTCAGGCTGCGCCCCGCAGACTTCCGCCAGCTTCTCGTTTTGCAATTTGACGACCTGAGCAGCCAGATCAGGCTCAGCCTTGTACCAAAAGATCGGGTTGATGCTGAGCGCCTCGATGTCAATGCCTTCCTCATCCATCGCCTGGATGCGTTCTGGCGAGACCACGAGGGATGACGGCTGCACCTTCAACCCCATCAGCGCGTTCGCCTCCGGGATGTGACAATGGGCGTGAACGTCAACGGTCCGAACATGCTTTCCGTTGACGACAACCTCGCGCCGCCGTTGAGGCGTCTGCGCGAAGGTGGGCGTCTTCAGACCGCATCCCATAAACGCGAGACCCCCCAGCGCGCCGGCGGCGTGGCACAAGATTTTTCTGCGGTTCGTTGTCATCTGCGTTTCCTCCGGACCAAGGGCATTATCCGGTTTTCGGCCCGGCAGTAAATTGCCGCCGAATGCTTTATGCGCAGCGAGCGCATCCATGTCTCCGCCGGGATTTGGCGAAACTTAGCAAATTGTGAGCCGCCTCACACAGACCGGGGCAGCGAGAGACGCTATAGCTTATTCCTCGCCGAGGGCTTCCTTCGCCGGGGCGATCGTACCGCCGCCCGTTCCCTGATCGGTGCTCTGCTGGAGACGAGCCGGGC
>DASQCY010000493.1:0-6752 GCA_035634495.1 Allostellaceae bacterium | reverse complement strand
GCTGACCCTGACCTATCAGCCCGGATAGGAGGGAGAGCGCGCGATCGTCGTCCCGCGGGAGAATCGTCATGCCGACCTTCTTGGGTTCGCCCGACGCGCAATTGCATTACCTCGTCGACGACTTTACCGACCCGTGGCGCGAGTCGGAGACGATCTTGCTACTGCACGGGAATGCCGAGAGCGGGATGGCGTGGTACGGCTGGATGCCCACTCTCGCACGCCGCTTTCGCGTCGTCCGCCCGGACATGCGCGGCTTTGGCGCCTCGACGCCGATGCCGAGCGATTTTCCGTGGACGCTCGACATCGTCATCGACGATTTCGTGCGGCTGATGGATTCGCTCGGCATCGAGCGGTTTCACCTCGTCGGCGCCAAAATCGGTGGAACAATCGCCCGCGCCTTTGCTGCGCGTCGAGCCGAGCGGGTGATCACCTTGACCGTGGTCGGCACACCGCCGCCGATGCGTGAGGGTGCGGCCGAGCGCGCACCCGAATTGGCCGAGGAATTCGAACGGCACGGTGTCGAGCACTGGGCGCGCCGGACGATGGCGGGTCGCCTCGGCAGCACCTTTCCCGTCGAAGGGGTCGAGTGGTGGATCAAGTTCATGGGCCGCACCGCGGTCTCGACGCAAATCGGTTTCATGAAGACAATCGCCTGCGCCGACATCAGGGCCGACCTGCCAAGGATCCGGTGCCCGACCTTCGTTATTACGACCGACGGCAGTGGGCTCGCGTCGGTTAACGAGACCCGAGCTTGGCAGCAGCAAATCCCGAATTCGAGCCTTCTGGTCCTACCGGGAAACTCTTACCACGTCGCGGCGAGCCACTCTGAACGCTGCGCCGCCGCGACGCTCGACTTCATCGACCGAAACAGCGGCGCCTGAACCCTGAAACGGTTAGCGGACCTTTTGTTCGTTGACCCGCGTCGCCGTCGACGGATCGTTCCGATCGTCGCGCCAGGTCGGATGAGTAAAATGGATGACAAAGTCACCGTTATAGGATGCGACCGCGTTATCAAAAGTCAGTCCCCCAATGCGCGTCCAATTTGTAAAAGTACGCCGTTGGAAAAAATTTGGGCCTCGAGTTGATCCTTCATCGGTCACCTCGATGTGAAATTTCAGTGTCCGTTTGGCGATTGGGTCCCCTCGGTCAAATATCTGCGCCATAATTTCGTCGCGAAAATCCAATGAGTCTCCAGAGATTCTGGGCTGGTTGGGATCGACGAGCAGACGCAAGAACGTTGGCGCATGCGTTGCTTCGCCTTCAGGCTTGCCGAGTTCGGCAATCTGATACAGCTGCCGTTGCGTCGGCTGCTTGTCAATCTTCATAAACAGGATTGCCTCAGTCAGGAGAACCGGAACTCCAAAGCCGCGACGCCAGCTGGTCGTATTGGGAGCGTTACGAAGCTCAGCGTCATTGATGTAGTCGGTGCGGTCGCCGCCAATGTCTTGCTGCGTGAAAAAATTAGCTGTGCTCAGCAGCTCGCTGTGATTCGGCTCCGTCGTCGGAAAGAGCTTGCCTACGAGCGACAATGATCGTTCCCGGCCCCGGCGCGTCTCTGTGCAGCAGGTAGAATAGCGGGCGATCACCAGCGCCTGGCTGTCCTTTTGAAAATACCCGGAATAAGGAGTTTCCTTCGAGATCTCCCACCGCCCGGTCAGGCATATGCCATTCGGATGGATTATCCGGCGGAAACCCTTGCGATCGATGCCCCAGCGCAAATCCGCTCGGGAATCGACGGCTCTTGCGACGGCCTGCCGAAAAAAGTATGGCGAACCGAGCGGCAGGATACCTCGCACTGCACTCGGCAACGTGACGTCATAGATGGGCAATGGCGGCTCGCCGGCCCGTCCCCAAACTTGTTGGTAAGGGTTGGCGAAGATGGCGTCACGCACTTCAGAGAAGCGCGATCCCCGGTAAGCACGATCTTCCTCGGTAACTTCCTCTGTCCCGAAAAAACCCGGCTCCATGGCGTCCCCCGACGATGGGAGCGAGGGGACCAGAATAGTACAGGGTGCAATCAGTCGTCACCCTCGCATGTGCAGACATGACGACGGATCCGCGGACCTGCGGCTTAATGCAGCCGCGGCTGCACCTTCTCGCACAGCAACTGCATCGAGCGCATGACCCGCTCGTGCGGGATCAGGCCACCCGTGTTGAGCTCGGCGAGAATTCCGGCGAGCTCGAGCTGATCTCTCAGGCTCGCGAGATTGTCGGCGACGATTTCCGGGGTGCCGACAATCGCACGGCCGCGACGTGCCTCGTCCCAGGTGAGGTTCTGCAGCCGCTGGGCGCCCTCGATCCGCCGCGCGGTGTCGAAGACGCCGGCGCTGTTGGCCGATTCCTCGAGGCGTGCCCCCAGATAGCGGTAGAAATTCATTAGGCTCTCTTGCGGATCCGACAGCGCCTGTTCGAGGGTATCGCCGACATACACCGGGGCACGCAGATAGACTTCGCCCTCGCCCGGGTGGCCAGCGCTTTTCCAGGCCTCGCGGTAGGTCCGCAAGTTCGGCAGAACCTCGTCGAAGGTGCCGCGCCGCGCCCCGACAAAGATCGCATGCCCCTGCTTTGCGGCCGCAATGAACGTATCCTCGCGATTGGCCGCGATCCGGATCGGCGGATGCGGCCTGCGGTAGGGCTTTGGCACGATGCAGACGTTTTGATAGTTGTAGTATTTGCCGGCAAACGAGAACTTTTCCTCCGTCCAGGCGCGCTTGACGATTTCGAGCACTTCGGCAAAGCGCTCGGGGCTCTCGCCATAAGGAATGCCATAGGCTTCATAGGCGCGCGGAAAGCCGCTGCGTCCGACGCCGAAGATCAGCCGGCCATGGCTGATATGATCGACAGTGGCGCTGTCTTCCGCCAGGCGCAATGGCTGGCACAACGGCAGAACCTGGACGCCGGTACCGATCTTGATGTTTTTCGTGCGGGCGGCAATCGCGCTCGCGATAGTCATTGGCACCGAGCAGACCGACCGCTCGGGCGCCATGTGGATCTCGGCCAGCCAGATAGCGTCGAGACCCCACCGCTCGGCGGCATCGACCTGCTCGAAGGCGGTTTTGAAGGCCTCGGCCTCGCTCTGCCCTGGGCGCCGCTGAAATTCGTGGAACACGCCGAATTCGAAACCCATCGAAGGTCCTCCTGCTACTTTGCCGCGAAGACTTGAATCTGCGGCTCGCCGGCGAAGGCCGGCATGATGTCGCGGGCAAAACGGCGGATTTGCTCGCGCGACCCGCCGAAGTTTATAATGACGTATTCGACACCGCCCTTCTGCAATTTTTCGAGCTTGCGCACGATCTCATCGGGGGATCCGAAGAGGGCGCTTTCGGCGCTCTCGTGCCGTGCTTCCTTTTCGTCGTCCAGGATGTAGCGGGCTCTGGTCTCGCCGTCCGGCCGGCGTGCCAGCCTGTTGATCCGCATGTGGCCCTGGTAGCGTCGCTCGAACGCCGCCGCTTTGTCCGCATCGTCCTTGGCGATGTAGACGGCGCGGGCGACGCTCACCTCCATCGGGTCAAAGGGCCGCCCCAGCCCCTCGACCTCGCTGCGAAACTGGGTGACTTGTTCGAGGATCTCTTCGGCGAGCGAGTGCTGGCCCAACAGCATGTTGTAGCCTCGTCGGGTAACCTCGCGGACCGAGTTCGGGCTGCCCGCTCCCATCCAGAACGGTGGGTGCGGCTTTTGCGCGGTCGGCGGCTCGACTACGATGTTGTCGAACTGCCAATATTTACCGCGATGGGAGAACGGCGTTTCCGAGGTGAAGGCCTTGGTGATGACCTCAAGCGATTCCTCGAAACGCGCGTCAGCCTCCTCCAGGGGGATGCAGAACCCGGCGAATTCGTTGTGGCGGTAGCCCTTGCCGATCCCGAAATCGAGCCGGCCGCCGGACAGGAGGTCGAGGGTCGCCGCCTGCTCGGCCAACAGCACGGGATTGTGCCAGGGCAAAACCAGGACGGCCGTACCGAGACGCAGATGCCGAGTGCGGGCTCCGAGCCAAGTCAGCAGGTTGAGGCTCGCCGACACTTGGCCGAAGCCGGTGAAATGGTGCTCGACGAGAAACGTGCTGTAGAAGCCGATCTCCTCGGCCTCGATATTGTTCTCGATGAACTCGCGGAAGCCCTGGCTACTGTCGGTGTCGGGGCCGCTGCGCCTGGCTTGGGCACTGCCGAAGAGTCCAAATCGCATTGCTTCAGTCTCCTAGTTTGCCCCTTCAAGCACTGCGGGTGCGAGGCGCCATCCGTGCTATGCCCAGAACTGGCGCGAGGCAAGGCGCGCGCCTTCCGCCAGGCTCGCTAGCTTCGCCCATACGATGCGCGGATCGACCGCGGCCTGACCCACCCAAGTCCCGTAGCCGCAATCGCTGCCGGCGATGACGTTCTCGCGGCCGACGAGCCGGGCATAGCGGCCGATGCGCTGCGCGATCAGCTCGGGGTGCTCGATAAAATTGGTCTTAGACTCAATCACGCCGGGTATCAGCACTTTACCGTCGGGCAATTTTACATTCTCGAAAACCGTCCATTCATGCGCATGGCGCGGGTTGGCCGCCTCGAAGGAGAGGCCGCACGGCTTCGCCAGAAAGACGATCTCGATGATGTCTTTGAGCGGCACATCGCAATGGTGCGGACCTTCGTAATTACCCCAGCAGAGGTGGAGGCGCAGCCGGTCCGCGGGGATGTTTTGCAGCGCATGATTGAGCGCCTCGACGTGGAGCCGCGCCTTGTTGCGGAATTCGCCGAGGCTCAATTGGGCGTACTGGATGTGCCGGCCCATCGCGAGGTCTGGGCAGTCGATCTGCAATACCAAGCCGGCGTCGGCAACCGTCTCGTATTCCTGTCGCATCGCCTCGGCGATCGCAGAGAGATAAGCCTCCGCGCTCGGATAATGCCCATTGTGGAAGAACAGCGAGACGACGCCCGGCGAGGCGGCGCTGAGGAAAGCCTCCTCTGCGTTCACTCGGGCAAGTGCGGCGCTCAGATTGGCGACGTCCATTTCGGCAGCCGTAGCGTCGTGCACGCTGATCGGACCGTTGCAGGCGGGTGTCCTGCGCCGCGAGCGCCCGGGGTCGCCGAAGACCCGCCTGGCGAATTCCGGAAACCCGACGAGGTCTTGGTAGACGAGGGGATGGCTCTCGCCGCCAAACCCGTGCAGGCGGTCCTTGATGTAGGTGGCATAGCTCGGCTTGCTGATCTCGCCGTCATTGACGATGTCGATGCCGGCTTCGACCTGCTTTTCGACAACCGCCGCCACCGCCGAGCGGATGCGCGCCTTAAGCGCCGCCGCATCGACGGGTACACCCTCCTCCTTGGCGAACATCGCGCGCACGAGATCTTCCGGACGCGGCAGGCTGCCGGTATGCGTCGTGAGGAAGCGCTCGGTGCTGCGTTTCATGGCCGACCCCACCTCAATGCAGGCGGGGCATCACCTTCTCGCACAACAGCTGCAGCGAACGCGTCATCGGCTCGGGCGGGATCAGCGCGCCGAAATTCAGTTCCGCTAGGATCCCGTTCAAACCGAGCTCGTCGTGCAGCTGCTGCAAGCGGTCGGCGACATATTCCGGCCCGCCGATGATCACCTTGTCGCGCCTCACCTCCTCGTAGGAGATGGTCTTGACCGTTTGCGCCTCCGCCGCGCGACGCCGATTGGGCGAATTTTCGAGGCGGGTGCTCAAGGTGCGATAGCCGGACATGATGCTCGTCTCGGCTTCTTCCAGGGCCTGCCGATCTGTATCCGCGAGGTGCAAGGTCAGCCGCAGATAGACCTCGCCCTCGCCCGGATGCCCAGCCGCTTTGTAGGCCTCGCGATAGGCTTTGAGATCGGGTGCCAGGCCCGACAGCGAGCCGCTGCGCACCGCGACAAAGATCGGATAACCAGCCTCGCCGAGCGATGGGAAGGTCTCCTCGCTGGCGGCCGCAACACGGATCGGCGGGCATGGCTTCTGATAAGGCTGCGGAACGGCTGAGGCATTGTTGAAGCTGTAATACTTGCCTTCGTAGGAGAAACTCGGCTGTGTCCAGGCGCGCTTGACGATCTCCAGCGTCTCCAGGAAACGCTCGCGGCTTTCCGAATAGGGCACGCCATAGGCGACATAGGACCGGGGATTGCCGCTGCGCCCGACACCGAACAGCAGCCTTCCCTCGCTGATCTGATCGATGGTGGCGGTCTCCTCGGCAAGTCGCAGAGGATGGCAGAGAGGCAGGACCTGAACGCCGGTGCCGATCTTGATGCGCCGCGTGCGCGCGGCAATTGCGCTGGCGACCGTCAGCGGTGCCGTCAGCACCGAGCGGCGCGCCTGCTGGTGGATTTCGGCGAGCCAGATGGCGTCGAGCCCCCATCGGTCCGCCGCTTCGACCTGAGCCAGCGCCTCCGCGAACGCCGCCGCCGGGGTCTGATCCGGCCGGCAGTGAAATTCATGGTAGACGCCGACCTCCATCACCCGCTCCTGTCTCTATCCCGTCGCCTGAGCGACGGTAATTTCGATCTCTTCATCGAGCAAATGCCGATTTCCGATCACAGTAATGCCGCGCCGGCATGGCCGCTTCATCTGGTCGAGGGGACAGGCGCCGCAGCTCAGCGCGCTGCGTCGAACACGATCTGATCGTACTCCCAGAGCTGCTCGATGAACCCGCGTGCCTGCTCCTCATCATCCACTCCCGCAGCATCCCGCAGGATCTCATCGATAGAGCGGGTGCCGTCGATTGCGGCGAAGACTCGCTGCTGTGCCTCGTCGATCGGGAGGGCGAGATCGGGATAGGTATGGG